>JBKUMA010000050.1:0-8494 GCA_046955055.1 Candidatus Gastranaerophilaceae bacterium | reverse complement strand
GTATAAACCATTTTTATCATGTTTTCAAGATTATGTTATAATTACACATATGAAATTATGTGTTTTTCAAGGAACTTTTAATCCTATTCACAAAGCCCACTTAAAAATGGCTGAATATGTAATAAACAATTACGGATTTGATAAAATCCTCTTCATTCCTGCATGTAAACCTCCTCATAAAGAATATGACGATAATTTATGTACTCACAGATTAAACATGGTTAAACTTGCGACTCAATACAATCCGCATTTTGAAGTGTCTGACATCGAATATAGGTTAAACGGCAAGTCCTATTCTTACTTAACTGCTCTTGAATTATACAAACAGTATAAAATTGACGGTAAGATTAAATTTATTATTGGGACAGATGCATTTGAGAAAATTGATACATGGTATGAAGCCGATAAGTTCAAAGAACTTGTTGATTTCATTGTATTTGTAAGAGAAAATGAATTAAAAAATCCTAAATTTGATGAACTTAAAAATAAAGGGTACAACTTTGAATTTGCAGATATGAAATTTATAGACATATCTTCAACAGAACTAAGAGAAAAAATAAGACTTAACGCTGATGTAAGCGATATAATTACAAAAGAAACAGAGGAATATATAAAAGAAAATGGACTATACAAATAAACAAACAGAAGAAATTTTAAACTGGCTGAAAGAAAATCTTTCAGAAGAAAGGTATTTCCACACACTTGGAACGGCAGAGTGTGCAAAAGAATTGGCACAAAATTATAATTTAGATAAAGAAAAAGCTTATACAGCAGGTTTATTGCACGATTGTGCAAAATGTTTTACAACAGAAAAACTTCTTGAAATTATTAAAGGGAATTTAGATGTTGAAGAATCTGAAATGCTTAACTACAAAACACTTCATGCACCAGTCAGTGCATATATAGCTGAAAAAGAATTCGGCGTCTGCGATGATGAAATTTTGTCGGCAATCCGCTGGCATACGCTTGGAAAAACAGATATGAGTCTGTTTGAAAAAATAATTTTTCTTGCTGATAAAATTGAGCCAAACACCAGAGATAAAGAACATATCGAAAACATAAGAGAAATACTAAAAGAAGAAAACGGGCTCAACAAAGCACTTTTAAAACTTTATAAAGAAACAATTAAAAGTTTGGTTAAACGTGATTTAAAAATTTGTCTTACAACTATAGAAATATACAACAAGCTTCAAGACATCACATCATAGAGAACACCTTGAATTATATTTAATAAAACGTAACAAAAAGTTGTTAGATAGAAAGTATAAGGTGTTTTTCATGATAAAATATTATCCATAAGAGGAGTTATTGATGAAGGTATTGGAAATTAAGAACAATTTGGTTAAGATAGCATATGACGTTAAAGACAACCTTGTGCTTTCAGGTTTTGTCATTATTGAAGACGAAAATACCCCCTATGTTGCACAGGTAGTAAATCTTAAAGCTGATGTTACAAGTAATTTTGCTATCGTTAAACTTCTTTTTACCTTTAATGAAGAAGGTATTCTAAAACCTTATAACGGCTCTATACCTTCATTAAAAGCTAAAGTTTCTAAATTACCTTCTGCAGAATTGTTGGACATTTTACCGGTGGAAACTCCTATCAAATTAGGTTCACTTGCTCAACAGGAATTTGATTTAAATGTTGATAAAACCGTTTTTGAAAACAACCTTGTTATATGTTCAAACAAACAATCAAACACTAATTTATTGATTGACAACTTAGTAAGACAGTTTGATGAAATCAACCAGAAAACAGTCATTTTTGATATTGACGGCGAAATAGACAACAACAGCAAAATTATATTCGGAAAAGATTTTAAACTTCCTTTGAACTATGACGCAATCAATTTTATATACGAAAAAGAACTTGAAGACGTTGACGCTACAAGCAAAGCTGTTATTCAAGAAATCTTTATTGAATTGCAGGAATACACAAAAACTTTACCGGAAGGATTTATTCCGTTTGAAACTTTCTTTAACGTTGTAGACAGCCAATATAAAGAAACCGGAATTACACAGCTTGTACTACTGAAAAACAAACTTTTGAAATACAAAGAAACTGAAGTTTTTGCCCAAAATTTAAAAGATGTTTTAAATTTAAATATTGCAATCGACAAGACGAATACTGTAGTTATTGACTTATCAGATATTGAACCTAAATTGCAAAACGAAGTTATTTCATATGTTTATGAAACTTTGAAAAAAGTAAAAGGTTCCGTATATTCATTTGTAAAAGCGGAAAATAACGTTGTTAACAAAAAACTTTTAAGAAAATTTACTGACAAAAATAATATATTCACTACGATTATTTGTCCTCACGAATATAAGTACTTAAATGAATTGAAGCAAATTGCTGAAAACATGATACTTTTTGCACCACAAACCATTGAACACGATTTCGCTTCATACAATACCTTCTTAAACAAACTAAACCCTGAAGAATATATTGTTTACGGTAATTTTACACAAAACATTCCTTTAATTGTTCAGCTTGAACGTATAGAGATTAATCCTCAACCGGAAAAAACAATTCCTATGCCTGCTGCAAAGACTGTTGAACCTGAGCAACAGGAACCGGAAAACGAAATAATAGAAGAGCCTCAGACTACAGAAGAAATTCAAGAAGAAGTTTTTGCACCGGAAGAAATTTCTATAGTAGATGAAATTGAAGAAATCGAACCTGAAATTGAAGTCGTACAAGAAGAAAATTTCCTTGAAGAACCTTTTGAAGAACCAGTTATAGAAGATGCTCAGGACGAAGTCGAAGATATTGTTGAAAACAAATATATTGAAGAACAAAACAATGCTTCTTTAAATGAGTTAATAGTTGAAGAGGAAGAAATTCCTTCTGAAGAACCTGTAATTGAAGAATTATCTGTAAATGAGCCTGTTATAGAAGAACAGGAAGAAATAATAAACTTCGAGCCACTAAATGATGTTATTTCTGATGAAAAATTTCTTGATGAAACTCCTGTGATTGAAGAAGATATTATTAACAACCAACCTGTTATTGAAAACATTGTAGAGCCAGAACCAGAAATAGAAATTATATCTACAGATAATTCATCTGACGAAATAGTATATGAACAGCCTGAAGAAGAGCACGAAACTATTGTTATGGAAGATTTGGATGATTTGTCTAACGATGAATTAACAGAAGATGACTTAAACTTTATTGACAACATAAGTCAGGAAAGTGCAAGTGACGTTCTTATTGATGCTGCTAATGAAGCACCTCTTCAATTTACAGAAGAAGAATCTGTGCCTTTACCTGAACCTGATTTTATTCAGGAGGAAGAACCTGTGCCGGTAGTACCTGTTTATCCTGCAGATGACATTGATAATTCTGATGTCCCTACATTTGAACCTGGACAACCTGTGTCACACCCTAAATACGGCAAAGGTGTTGTTGAAAAAATGATTAAATACGGCAATAAGACACTTTGTTCAATCAACTTCCACAACATAGGAAGAAGATTGCTTGACCCTGCAATTTCCGAAATAAATAAAATATAATTATTTTCTTAGTTTTGCAGCTTCTTTCAAATAAACGAATTGCGGTTTAAAATTTTCTTCACAGTTTAGAACAATAAGCGTACGCAGGCACATTTTGAGCGAACCAGGCACATCTAATTCGTGAAAACACATCATAGCAGTTTCGTTCCAGCCTAAATCTTGACGTGCAAATTTAGCAGGGAAAGCCGCATTTAAATCGTTTGTAAGGGTAAAAATAACATGAGATATGTTAGAAACATCAATATTGTTTTTTGCAATCATTTCGTTAAGCAATAACAATGTTGCTTTTTTTATCGAAGACTCTGAATTTTCTTCTACCGTAACAGCTCCGCGGATACCTTTTGTAATCATTTTTTTAACCCATTATACCAATCTCTTGCAAACATTTCGCCTTTTCCCTCAGGTTTTACTTTGATAAGAAGAAGAGAGCCGTTTCCGCAGCCGATTTCAACACCGTCTTTTGTAGCACACAAGAAGTCACCGGCATTTCCCTCTTTCTCAATAACTTTTGTCTCAAGAACCTTTATAATCTTATCATTATGAATAAAATATGCAGAAGGAAATTTATAAATACCTCTAACAAGATTGTGAATATCAATTGCAGAGTTATTCCAATTTATTTTTGTCTCATCTTTAGAAAGCTTGTTTGCCATGCATACCCCTTCCTCGCATTGAGGTATAGGTGAAATAGAATTATTAACAATTCCCACCAATGTTTTTTCTATTAATTCAGGTGATTTTTCGCTTATTTCAGAGAACAAATCAACGCATGTCATATTTTCAGGAATATCAATTTCTTCTTTCAGGCAAACATCACCGCAATCCAATCCAAGCTCAGTAATCATAGTACAAATCCCTGTCTTTTTATCACCGTTAATAATAGCACGCTGAATAGGGTTTGCACCTCTGTACTTAGGTAGTAATGATGCATGAAGATTAATTGTTGCATATTTAGGGATATCCAAAACCTCTTGTGACAATATTTGCCCGAAAGCAAATGTAACGAAGAACTCAGGTTTTAATTTTTTTAACTCTTCCTGAATTTCAGGTTCTTTTCTTATTGATTTCGGCTGAAATACAGGTATATTTTTTTCTAGAGCAAATTCTTTAATAACAGACATAGTAATTTTATGACCGCGTCCAGCAGGCTTGTCAGGCTGTGTCACAACAGCACAGACATTAATATTGTCAGAATTATAAAGATATTCCAATGATTTCAAAGCTATTGCAGGTGTCCCGAAAAATACTATATTAATCATTATTCAATTCTTTCTCCAATTCAGGCTCGGTCAACAATTTATCAACCTCAACAGGCGGAAGATTATATTTTGATAGAATTCCGTCAGTATCAAATCTGTTTACGCAATGATCAATGAAAAGAATACCGTCTAAATGATCATTTTCATGCTGAATAGCTCTTGCAAGAAGACTACCGTCTTTTGCTTCAAGAACAAAAGGTTTTCCATGAATATCAAGAGCTTTAACCATAACATTTTTATAGCGTTTAACATCAGTATATGCTTCCGGAAAACTTATGCAACCTTCCTGAGCAATAATAGCACCTGATTTTTTAATTATTTTCGGATTAATAAATACTAAAGGGTTTAAAGGCTCGTCATTAGTAGAAACATCAATTACAAACACTCTGTAATTGACTCCTATTTGAGGTGCTGCAAGCCCTACACCGTTTTTTGCATACATTGTCTCCAGTAAATCATGCACTAAATCAACTATCTTCTTTGAAACCTTATGAACTTCTTTTGAAGGTTCTCTTAAACTTTTTTCTCCATATTGCAAAACTTTTTTTACAGCCATTATAATTTCCTCACTTTACAAATCATTGTACAATAATTTGTAAAGATTTGCAAACACTAAGGTACTCAGGTAATACTTTACCTTACATTTAAGAATTTATGCACTTGAGGTATAAGTCTTACTTTGTCGTATTTAGCAAGAAATTTATCAAGTACCTGTGCTGCGAAATCTGAATTTATCGACATATCATCGCCATTCATTTTAGGCTGAAGCACAAGCTCTATATTATATCGTTTTCCTATATTACAACAATTTTCAATTTCACAATCGGTAATTTTGTCATCAAAAACTATTTTTGCAAAAGTTTCAACTCCATTACATTTTTCAAAGAATTTTTCATGAAACTTATATGAATTCTTTATACCTGTAGAGCTTTCAAGCTTTATATCAGCAGAAACTATATCTACAAAAGGTTTAACTTCTTCAAACTTATCGACAAGCGTCGCATTGGTTTCTAAATAGATTTTTTTACCTGTAAGAGGTAAAAAAGTTTTTAAAAATTCAGCAGATAAAAGCGGTTCACCTCCTGTTAACGAAACAGAATGAATAGTCTCTAGATTGTATTCTCGAATTTTTTCAACAAGTGTTTGCGGGGTGTATTCTTCAAAATCATCGTCAGAAGAAAACTCAGTATCACAGTAATTACATTTCAAATTACAGTTACAAAATCTGATAAAAAGTTGCTTCACACCGACATATGGACCTTCGCCCTGAATAGACGCAAATATTTCTTTAATTTTTACACTACAATTTTCTGTCATTTAATATATTCTCTCTAATATTGTTTTGTGATAGTTTTTTCAACTTTTCATAAAGTTTAATTTCATCATCCGACAAAGAACATGGAATTTCAATATGCACAGTAACAATCATGTCTCCTATTTTTCCGTTTTGCACAAGTCCTTGTCCAGCAAGCCTGAATTTTTGTCCGCTGTTAGTATGCGGTGGAATCTTCAATGACACATTCCCTTCAAATGTCGGGATAGAAATATCTCCACCAATAACAGCTTCATACGGAGTTATCGGAACATTAAACAAAATATCAGTTCCACTATATTGAATTCTAGAATTACCTTCTATTTTTACAAGAAGGTATAAATCTCCGTTTTTGCCGCCATTTTTTCCTGAATTGCCTTCATTAGGTACTCTAAGCTTTGTACCGTTTTTTATGTTTTTAGGAATTTTTACGGTTATTCTTTTATGATCGGAAACATCTCCTTTACCAAAACATACAGAGCACTTTGCACCGTTTATAAATTTTCTGCCTTTACAATGCGGACATTGAACAGTATGCATTATGTTGACAGTTTTTGAAACTCCATTAACTGACTCAGAAATGGAAATTGAAATATCGGCATAAATGTCCTCTCCGTTAACGGGAGATAGTTTTTGTTCTTTTTTATTACTCTTTTTAAATTCTTCAAATATCTCATTTATTTTTTTTGAAAAATCTTCTTTTTTAGGTTTTGTTTGAGAATTAATGTTTTGCTTCGTATTTTTGTGTTCCTGATGAGAATATTTATATCTGTATTGCTCCTCAGCTCTTGCTGATGAGGTTTTTGTTTTTTCTGTTTTAAAAAATCCGTTTAATATATTATACTGATTTCTTTTTTCTGGATTAGAAAGAATATCGTAAGCCTCGCTAATATCTTTAAACTTATCTGCACTATCAGGGTTAACGTCAGGATGAAATTTTCTTGCAAGACTTCTAAATGCAGCCTTTACTTCTGCATTGCTACTGTCAGGGGTAACTCCTAAAATATCGTAATAATTTTTACCTTTAATCATGTTTTTATTTATAACGATAATTAAGAAAATATCAACTGATATATTTATAAAACAGCAGGGCAAATATCATTTCTGAACTTTTTGCCGCTAAATTCAATGAGTTCTATGTCTTCATAAAGTATTTTACGTGCACGTGTAAGCGTCTTTGCGGTTTTAGTAACCACAAGAGCTTTACCCTTAGGAGTTTCAAATTCCATGTACGGATTTTTTTTCGTATTAAAATGCGATATATCAGAAGAGTCTTCAACCAAATCAAGACCTTTAATTGAACTTCCTTCAATTTTAGAATATAAGACACATGAAACAGAAGAATAATCTGCAATTCGTATTGTTTCATAATCATCAGCGAAAGAGCCGATTGCACATGCTTCAAACAGTGTGTACAAGTTTTCATCAATTAAATTTAAAACAGCCTGACAATCATGATCAGATAAGAATGTTCTAAATTCCAAAGAAACAAATTTGCCATCTTCTTTTAAAACACAATCCACGCCAAGAATTCCTAAATATGGAGTTTCACGACGTTGAAGCGATGACAAAACATTTGAAATAACGTTTTTCATAACAGCATTTTCAATTTCTGAAGAAATTTTATAATCCGGAGCGTATGCACCAACACCGGAAGTCAGTAGACCACCATCGCCTTCTTCCATAAATTTATAATTCGCAACAGACGTAAGAGGCAATGCACTGTATCCGTCAGTAAGAACATAAAACGTAAACTCATGCCCATACACATAATCTTCTATCAAAACCTTAGGTTCACCCTTCATAAACAAATCAGTTACAAAAGTCTTTGCGATAGGTAATGTAGGACATACAAGCCTATCTCTGCCTTCAAGATTTTCATCCATTCTTATCACTACAGGCATATTAGATGTTTTTAAATAGTCATGAGCGACCTGTTCCTTTTCAAAAATTCCGAAACGAGGTGTAGGAATATGCAATTTATATAAGAATTTTTTGCCAAAAGATTTACTTATTGCGAAATTGGCACTTTGCAATGTAGGAGCAAATATTAACTGATTATTAGCATGAAAGAAAGCTGCAATATCAGCCTTTATGGCTTTTTCAGAAGAAGCAACTGTTAAGTCAATTGCGTTTTCAAGAACAAACTCCAAAAGTTCGTCAGGTTTGTCCTCTCTGATATCTATGCAAGTACAAAAATCCTTCATTGCAGGATTTCCAGGAGCTGCAAAAACCTCTGATATATTATCATAAGAAACAAATTTCTTTGCTAGGGCATATTCTTTAGCGGAAGAACCGACTATTAAAACTTTCTTTTTATTTTCACTCATAACATTTTTATTATACTACATAAAAAGTATGATTTTGTTAAGATAATTTAAGATTTTCAAAGAAAGTATGTTAT
>JBKUMA010000049.1:0-8501 GCA_046955055.1 Candidatus Gastranaerophilaceae bacterium | reverse complement strand
CATATATATTTTTCTGATGAGTTAGTTAATGTATTTAAAATTATGGTTGAAAAGATTAACAAATATCTTCCTTTCGTAGCAATGGCATTGTTTTGTTATTTAACCTTGAAAAACGGAGTTTTTTCCGGTAGACCTTGCCTTGAAGACGAAGCCCATGCTTGGACAATAGCAGCACATGTAAATATTATTCAGTTAATAGATTTGATGAAAGTTGAGGGACATTTTTTAATATGGTATTTGTGTTTAATGCCTTTTGCCAAGCTAAATATTGCCTTTCCTTACCCAATGCTGTTTTTGAATTGGATATTTTGTGTTGCTGCGTTAAGTATTATGTGGTGGAAAGCTCCTTTTAATAACTTTTTAAAGCTCTTTATTACATTTTCTGCACCGATTTTAGCTATATATGCAATTCATGCAAGATGTTATAGTATAGGATTTTTGTTTATATTTCTGGCTCTTTCATTTTATAAAGAGAGAATTTCACATCCTTACAGATATCTGACATTTCTTGTACTTGCGGCAAATACAAATATAACAATGTGTGTTTTGTCAGGAGTTTTAGGGATGATTTTTGTTTACGACTTGATAAAAAATAAAACCGATAGAAAAGTCCTTGATATTATTTTTACCGTTGTGCTTTTGCAGCTCATATTACTATACTTCCAATTCCATGGTACTCATATACCTGATTATAATGACTGGGGAATAGGAATGATAAAAATGCCTTATTTTATGAAAGTATTTTTAGGAATAGAAGACTTTCGTGTTTCTGCGTATTTGTTTAAAGTAATACTTCTAAGAATAGCGGTTGTATTGTTTCCTGTATTATTGTTTAAAAGCAAACGTGCGTTTATTTTTTACACTTGTACGGTAAGTATAATGCTTTTATTTTTCTCATTTGTCTATACCGCAACTTTCTATCATATAAATTTGTTTTATATTATTTCTATAGTTGCTTATTGGATTTATCAGATGGAAGGTGTTAAGGATAAAAGAAACAATATTTTAATAGCTGTACTATTTACTCTTGTATCTTTCGGGTTGATGTTTGCGAATTTGGAAACTGATAAAGGATACCTTCTTGGTTCAAGAATTATATTAAGAGATAAAAACCTGAATTCTGCAAAATTGTATACATCTATTCCGCCGATAACTTTTTCAGTTAATCTGCCAATTTTGGAAAATAAAAATATATATATTTACGATTTGCTTGGCAGAAATATTTCATACTATGAAGGCCTAAAAACATATTACAATGAAGCCTTAAAATTCCCTGACTTTGATGTTATGGCTGAAAGTTTAGATAAGAAGAAAGATAATTATATGATATTACATTTTCCTCTCCCAAATGATTTTGTAAGAGGGCCCAAATACAGAATGATTACTCAAAAATATAATGAATATACTTATAGACAACACTATAAAATCTATATTTATAAGATTAAAGATGTAGTTAGTGCTGAATAGTTTTTTATTAAGATACATGTAAATTTATTTACATATTTGTTAACATGTTAGACAATTTTTTCTTTGTTTGTGATTTATTTAAATAAAGCAAGAATAAAATCAGAATAAAGGATTTATAAATTGCAAAGTACAATTACAAAAAGTTTTACATCTGGTAAAAAAACATCTTTTCCTCAAGAGAAAAGAAATAATATAATTCTTATTCAACACGTTGAAAAAAGATTAAAGAAAATATTTGATGATGAATTAAGTTCTGACAATTCTATTTTAATTAAGGTCTCTGATAATACAATACATAAATTGGCTCTCTTTATATCAGGTTATAAAATGAGAGCTTGCTCAATAGGTATTGCTGGAGAAACTGCAAGCGGTAAATCAACAATAACATACGATATTATTGATACGATTGAGGCTTTTGCAAAAGAATATTGTGTTGCAGATGCTATTGCAAGAATTAATACGGATGATTATTATTACGATCGCTCCGATATGGTTAAGAAAGCCGGAAGTTTTGCAGAATTTGCTAAAAATTATGACCTTGATGTTCCGGAAGCCCTGGAATTGGAATTGATGAAAGAACATATCAAGCTTTTATTAAGCGGACAGACAGTATATCTTCCAAAATATGATATGTCAGGAACAGCAATAAGAAATGATAATGTTACTAAAGCAGTTCCATCCAAAATAATTATTTCAGAAGGTTTGTTCACTCTAACAGAAAAAGTTGTTGATGCATTTGATTTTAAAATTTATGTTGATGTCTCTTTAAAAGCTCAAAAAGAAAGATTTTACAGAAGAGCTGCTGAAAGAAGTTTAGGTGCTTCTGTTGATGAAGTTTACACTAACGCTTCAAATAAGGCTAAAATTCATATTCATCCTACAGCTCAGAAGGCTGATATAATCCTTTCCGGTGAAGCTGATAGAGCAGCATACAAACATTTTATTAATAAGATTTTGGGACTTGTTAAAGACATACATTTTAATAATGTCCTTCTTTATTCTTAAATTAGCCTCACAAGACTGTTCACTGGTTTAATGTGCTTGATTTCTTGAAAGCATAATATATTTCTATGGATGATAGAGAAATTTATGTAAAAGTTAAAAAAGACGGTCCGTATTTGGTATATGGAAAGCCGCCTATTGACTGTAAAACCATAGAAACTGATGAAAACGGAGTTTGCATAAATTATGGTGAAGGACAGAAATTTGAAGTAAAATCTAATCCTATAGCATTGTGTCGCTGCGGAAAAACAAAAAATGCACCTTTCTGTGACGGATCGCATAATAATTGTCTTGACGAAAGAGATGAATGTGCTGATTTCAAACCTATTGAAGAAGAAGCAATAGTTTATAAAGGTAAAAATTTAACCCTTAAAGATAATGAGAAATACTGTGCATTGGCTCGTTTTTGTGATGCAAACGGTAGTATATGGAATTTAATTTATAAAGGTGACGAATATTCTGATAACGAAGTCAAACGTCAAACTTTTTTATGTCCTTCAGGCAGATTAATGTTGTATGACAATAAAGGAAATCGATTGGAGCCTGAATTTGAAAAATCTATATCTGCTTTAGAAGATACCGGCTTGAAAATAAGCGGTCCTTTATGGCTAAAAGGCGGAATTCGTGTGGAAAGTTCAGACGGAAAGAGCTATGAAATTCGTAACCGTCAGACTCTATGCAGATGCGGGCAGTCTAAAAACAAACCGTTTTGTGACTGCACACATAAGCACATAAATTTTAAGGCACAAAGTCAAGAATAATTATCTAATAAAATTGGTATAAATTTTGTCTACACCTGCAGGTCTGTCAATCCCTGCATTTTTACCGGCTTCAATGCATTTTAAAATCCAGGCCATATTTGTGCCGAGATTTTGCATAATCTGTAATCCTTCCAAATCCTGTCTGACTTCATCAGGAGTATTTCCATGAACCATATTCCAATAGTTTGAAGATATAACAGGCATGTTATTTATTGTTAAATGTTTTGTTATAGCGTCAATTGAAGCAGTTGTTCCTGCACGTCTTGCAGATACAATGGCTGCTCCCGGTTTGTATTTAAATGCAGCACCGCCAGCATAAAATGCTCTGTCTAAAAGCGATAAAAGTCTTCCTGACGGGTGTGCGTAATATACAGGTGAGCCAAAAATAAATCCGTCTGAAGTTTTTGCTTTTTCAATCACATCATTTACAATGTCATCTTTGAATATACATGAACCACCGTTAGCCCTGCAGGCTCCGCAGCCTATACAATCTCTTATCGGGTGAGAACCTATTTGAACTATTTCTGATTCTATGCCTTCTTGTTCTAAAACTTTTGCTATTTCTGATAAAGCAGTAAATGTACAGCCTTGTTTGTTTGCACTTCCGTTAATCATTAATACTTTCATATGGTCTCCTTTTTTTTAATATATTATATAATACTACTATGACAAAAATAAGTAAATCGGATTTTGGAATAACAAAGAGTAATGAACAAATTTATCTTTTTACTATAAAGGATGAAGGTTTTGAGGTTGTTTTATCAAATTACGGTGCAAACATTATTTCTCTAAAAGTGCCTGATAGAAACGGTATTATGACTGATGTTGTTTTAGGGTATGATAATTTAAAATCATATGAAAAGCAGGAAAAATATATTGGTGCAACTGTTGGAAGATGTTGTAATAGAATTAAAGGTGGAGAATTTGATTTAAACGATAAGAAATATTCTCTTTATTGCAATGACGGTGCAAATCATCTTCATGGCGGCAAAATTGGTTTTGATAAAAAAGTCTGGCAGTATGAAATTATAGAAAACGGTGTGATATTTAATTATTGCAGCATTGACGGAGAAGAAGGCTATCCTGGAAATTTAAAAGTTTCGGTAACTTATACAATAGAAAATAAGTCTGTAAAAATAAATTATGTTGCCAAATCTGATAAAGATACGGTTATATCTTTGACTAACCATTCTTATTTCAACCTTAACGGATTTAAAGACGGGGATGTGTTAGAGCAAGAAATTCAAATTTTTGCTGATTATTTTACGGAAAATAATGAACATTCAATTCCTACAGGTAAAGTCTTATCTGTTGAAAATACTCCAATGGATTTCAGAAACCGTAAAAAAATAGGACAAGATATTGAAAACCCTTACTATCAAATAAAATACGCTAAAGGTTTTGATAACAATTGGTGTATAAATAATACTGACGGTAGTCTGAAAAAGGCTGCTTCGGCATATTCTGAAAAAAGCGGGATAGGTTTAGAAGTTTATACTGATTTAGCGGGTATACAATTTTATAGCGGAAATTATTTAGATGGTGCTGAAGAAGGGAAAAATGGTCTACCCATAAAAAACAGGTATGGATTTTGCTTAGAGTGTCAGAATTATCCTGATGCAATACATCATAAAAATTTCCCCTCACCTGTTTTAAAGCAAGGGGAAATTTATAACAAAACTATCGTATATCGATTTAACTAATTCCAATATCGCGTAATCGTTTTCCGTCCATTAAGTTTTTCTCAATTTTTTCCAGTGATATTCCTTTAGTTTCTGGAATTAATAAAATTGTAAGAACAATGAATGACAGGTTCAATGCCGTATAAATCCAGAAGGTTACGGCAATACCGAATGCGTTTATTAATGTAAGGAATGTTGCTCCAATAATCATATTAACAATCCAGTTTGTAGTAGTAGAACATGCTACACCGAAGTCGCGGCTTTTTAGCGGTTGGATTTCAGAACATAAAATCCATACAACAGGACCTGCACTCATCGCGAAACTTGTGATTGTCAGTAACGTCATAAGTATTGCAACAATTGAAATCCACATTGCACTAAATCCTGCACCGATCATGTATAAACATACACCTAACAGGAATGTGCCGGCAGCAATACCTGCAAAACCTATTTTTAATATAGGTTTTCTTCCTTGCTTGTCAACTGTTCTCATAGCAATTAAAGTTGCAAGAGTATTTGTTAGACCGCAAATTACAGTCGCAATCATTTGCTGCTCAGTGGTTGCAAAGCCTGCATGTTTAAAAATTTGAGGTGCATAATATAAAATTACGTTCATACCGGTAAACTGCTGCATTGCCTGCAAAAGCATACCTAAATAAACTGCACGTCGAACATTTTTGTTGGCTTTGAATAATCCCCAGCCTTCCTGTTTTACTTTTAAACTTTCATTGATTTCAGATAACTCAGCCTCTGCCTTTTCATCAGTGGAACTTAAAGAGCATAAAACTTCTTTTGCCTTTGTAAACTTACCTTTAGAGGCAAGCCATCGCGGGCTGTCAGGTAAACCGAATACAGATAGCATCAACAGTAATGCAGGTAAACTTATTACACCTAACATCAATCTCCAGTGACCGCCATAGCTGAATAAAGTATCAGATATAAATGCAACTAAAATACCTATAGTTACCATCATTTGATACATTGAAATAAGTTTGCCTCTATCCTCTTTTTCAGCCATTTCAGAAAGGTATAACGGTGCAACGTAAGAAGCAATACCTACAGCGAAGCCGAGTAAAACTCTTGAAATTAAAAGACAGGCAACGTTAGGAGCCATAGCGGAACCTATTGAACCAATTACGAATAATGCAGCACCTGTCATTAAGCTTTTCTTTCTTCCAAGTTTAAAAGAAATCCAGCCTGTTGAAATTGCACCAAGAGCTGCACCCAGCATCATTGTACTTACCACCCATTCTTGTAATCGGCTGGTCAGGTCAAAGTGTGTTGTGATAAATGGCAGTGCTCCTGAAATTACACCAATATCAAGACCGAATAACAAACCTGCCATTCCGGCAGCAAAAGAAATAAATATTTT
Organism: Candidatus Gastranaerophilaceae bacterium; assembly: GCA_046955055.1. Taxonomy (GTDB): domain Bacteria; phylum Cyanobacteriota; class Vampirovibrionia; order Gastranaerophilales; family Gastranaerophilaceae; genus JBKUMA01. Next base: position 2,217 of record JBKUMA010000049.1, on the reverse strand, counting down.
CATTCTTTTAGCTTTTTTTAATCGTTTCTCATTGCAGTTTAAGCTTTCTTCCATATAAATCTCCTCTAACAGTATGTTAAAATTATTCCCAATATAATAGATAATTATAACATTACATAACATGACTTACTATATTGTTAAAGTTTATGTAAATAGGGTATAAAATACCATGTGAGGTTTAAATGAGTAATTTAATTGAATTTCGTGAAAGCTTCTTAAAAGGGGAGTTTGAAAGAAAATTTAAGAAAGATTTACATGCGTATTCCCTTGAAAGATATATAAAGTTAATTGATTTATACAAAAGTTTATTCCCTGCGTCTTGTGATAATGTTGTTTTTGTATCCGCTCCCGGTAGAACGGAAATTGGCGGTAACCACACAGATCACCAGCATGGATGCGTTCTGGCAGCAAGCGTAAACCTTGATGTAATAGCAATTGCAGCAAGTAATAATGAAAATATAATAAGAGTTCAATCAGAAGGCTATCCGTTGGATGAAGTTGATTTATCTGATTTAAAACCTGATGAAGATGAGTATAATCAAGCAAAAGCACTTATAAAAGGTGTTGCAGCAAGAATGCTTGAACTTGGATACGAGGTTAGAGGGTTCAATGCTTATACAACATCAAATGTTTTAAAAGGTTCAGGCTTGTCTTCTTCGGCAGCTTTCGAAGTTCTGATTGCAAATATAATTAAGAGTTTGTTTGGAAACAGCAGTTTAAATTCCACAGAGATTGCAAAAATAGCTCAGTATTCAGAAAATTTTTATTTCGGTAAACCTTGCGGATTGATGGATCAAATGGCTTCATCAACCGGCGGTATTGTGTTTATAGATTTTAAAAATCCTGAAGACCCTCTGGTTGAAGAAATTGATTTTGATTTTGAAAAATTCGGCTATGCACTTTGCATAATTGATTCCGGTGCTGATCATGCTGATTTGACAGATGAGTACGCAGCTATCCCTGAAGAAATGAAAAAAGTTGCAGGGTATTTCAATAAAGATATTTTGAGAGAAGTCAAAAAAGAAGAATTTATTACAGCTATTCCTAAATTAAGAGATTATGCGGGTGATAGAGCAGTTATTAGAGCTTTGCACTTTTTTAACGAAAATGAACGAGTTTTAAAAGAGGTTGAGGCTTTAAAAAATAAAGATGTTAAAGGATTTTTAAATCTAGTCAAAGAATCAGGCCGTTCTTCATATATGTATTTACAGAATGTAAATGTTACAGGTTCTGTAAAAGAGCAGGCATTAGGCGTAATACTTGCTTTGTGTGAAGAATTTTTGAAGGATGAAGGTGCATATAGAGTTCATGGCGGAGGCTTTGCAGGTACTGTGCAGGCTTTTGTCCCGCTTGATAAATTAGAAGAATTTAGGCAAAATATAGAAAAAGCTTCAGGTCTTAGAAGTTGTCATGTGCTTTCTATTAGACCATGCGGCGGTGTAGTTTATAAGGTAAGGTAACATAAGGAGAAAAAATGAGTATATTAGTTTTAGGCGGTGCAGGTTATATCGGTTCACATACTGTATATGAATTAATCAATAATGGTGAGGATGTTGTTATTGCTGACAGTTTAGAAACCGGTCATATTGAGGCAGTACATCCTAAAGCAAGATTTTACCAAGGAGATATAAGAAATAAAGAATTTCTTGATGATTTGTTTAAAAAAGAAAAGATTGATGCGGTAATTCATTTTGCGGCTAACTCTTTAGTCGGAGAAAGTGTTTTCAAACCGTTAAAATATTATGATAATAACTTATATGGAACTATGGTTCTGTTAAATTCAATGGTTGAAAATGATGTTAAGAAAATCGTATTTTCTTCAACTGCAGCTACTTACGGCGAACCTGAAAATATACCTATTTTGGAAAATGACAGAACTGAACCTACAAATCCATACGGTGAAACTAAACTTGCTATGGAAAAAATGTTTAAATGGGTTTCAAATGCTCATGGTGTGAGATTTGTTTCTCTGAGATACTTTAATGCCTGCGGTGCTCATATTTCAGGTGAAATCGGTGAGGCACACAATCCTGAAAGCCATTTAATTCCTTTAATTCTTCAAGTTCCAAACGGACAAAGAGAATCTATAGCAATCTTCGGAGATGATTATGATACAAAAGACGGTACTTGTATCAGAGATTATATTCACGTAACAGATTTGGCTCAGGCACATATTCTTGCTGTAAAATATTTGAACGAAGGCAAAGAAAGTAATAT
>JBKUMA010000048.1:0-8708 GCA_046955055.1 Candidatus Gastranaerophilaceae bacterium | reverse complement strand
ACATTATAACGTCTGAACATAAAAAAACTTTAGTCTTTTGTATAATTTTTTAAGAATTTGTTACACTCGTTTTACTGATAAAAGCATTTCGTTAGGAATGTAAAAGTCAATCAGCCCGAAGTTTGCATTTATGAATAAAAACTCAAGTGTATCGCCGTCATCAATTTCTATTGTTTCAAAAGGAATTTTAATGTCTACTACATTATCGTAAACTGCTGTAATATTCTTGGAAGAAGCTATTGTCCACAAATTATTCGGAATAGCTTTCACGTGTCTGACAAGATTTATTTCGCCGTTATAAATAGAAATTTGCATTTCATTATGGAATTTTTCTTTTGAAATAGGTAAAACAGTTTCTTTTTTCTGGATAATTCTAATAGGTGAAAGTGACTGTTTTTTGTTATGGTTACGCATATAAATATACATTTGGTGAACTTGTTTCAAAAGTGCAGGTGTTTCTTTCAAATATTCATTAATATAAAATCTGAAATAAAGATTATCCTTGTCGTTTCCAAAACATATTTTGTCAAAAAATTTGTTTTCTTTCAAAACCGGGCCGTCTGGAATTTCGATACATCCTGCGTTTAACCAGGTTTCGTCATCATTTTCTTTTCCGTCAATATTAGGAGTGAATTCACCTTTCGGATATCTTGAAGGTTTTGTTATTGCAGAAATTAGTGGTATATCAAGGTAATCAGGTATTTCTAAGCCAAGATAAATATAAATATTTTTCAAATGTTCTCTAAAAATATAGTCAAAAATATTATCGCGGCCGGAATCGTTTGGTTCTCCGTACCACCAGAACCAGTCACTGCCTTCACAAATAAACAATTCTCGTCTTGCAAGTTCAATATGAGGATTCATCGGATTATGTTTCACGTAATTGCAGAAATCATCACGAACTTGTTTTAAATAAGTCCAGGCAAGATTTTTTAACGGTTCGTCAATCCAAAGTCTAAAGTTTCTGTTAATCCAAGATCCTGCAGAAATTTTTGTAAGAGGTTTCGGTGTATCTTTTTCAAGATAGTCACTTATTAAAACTGTTTCAAGAGATGAATCTTCTTCTATAAGTTTATAAATTGTCGACAGAAAAATTGCACCGTCAGCACTGTAATTTTCCCAACAATTTTCTCCGTCCATTGCAATAGTTAAAAGATGATTTTTGTCAGGAGACGAAAGCAATTTGCTCTGGGTAACTTTAATCCGGTCGTATAAATCGTTTGCAGCCGCAACAGGGTCGTGGTTTGGATATTCAAAACCTATTAAATTCGGTATGACTGAATCCCTGAAAATTATTTTTATATTTGAATCTTTAGTCTTGTAATTGTAGGATTTCAAAAGGTGGTAAGGGTCTTCCAAATAGCCTTTAAAATCTCTGACAAATTCAAAGTTTATAGAATTAGAAAGAATACCTTCATCTGAAATAGTCCATTTTACTCCTAATTCAGAAAACATACCAAGTTCTTTGGAACTTACGCAATGTTCTGACGGCCACATTCCTTTCGGTCTTCTGCCGAATATCATTTCAATTCTTTGTAAAGCCAATTCACTTTGCATTTTGGCGTCTAAATCCATTTTTAAATTAGACGGCAAATCATCATTATTGCTTTTTTTAATTCCTTTTATATCAAGTAATATCGGCACAATCGGATGATAATAAGGACTCGTCGTAATTTCTATTCTTCCTTCATCAAGATACTTTTTGTATGCAGGAATGATTTTTCTAATTATTTCACGCTGGATTTCTATAATTTTAACCCTATCCTCTAAAGTGTATCCTTTTTCTTTTTTCAAGAGTTTTTTTAATTCCGGAAAACTATTTTTGTGTGAAGGGTCAAACCATACAAGATTAAACAAAGCCATCAAATCTGAATATTCTTGGTCTGAAAATATTGTTATATCGTTATCCTGACAGGTTTGATATTTTTGGTAAAGTCTTCTGTATTCTTCATGAGGAAGAATCATTGACTGATAATTTGCATCAAAAAAGTTGTTAATAATAAATTCTTTGTCATCATTATTCAAGTCTTTAATATCCATAACAGAGAGTCTTGAATGAATGTCATGTAATCCTCTTTCACCGTAGTCAATTAATGAATCAAGAAGCACAGGTACAAGGTTAAAGTTAAGTTTCAATTTTTCAAACTTATCAAGAATGTTAACCATATCAAGGTAATCTTTTATTGCGTGAAGTCTAACCCAAGGCATTAAGTAATCACTGCTTGGTGCAAGCTGATACACCGGCTGGTGCATATGCCAATAAAAGGCTATGGATAACTTTTTGGATTGGCTCATCATTTTTTTGACCTTTATACCCACTATTCTAAAAGTATTATACCATTGAATTCATAAATGTAAATTGCATGTGCAGAATAACATCTAATGTTACGAAATGTAAAAATGGATTTTAAAATACCTGAAATCCGCTTATAATCCTTCATAGGATAGGATAGGATAGGATGCGATGCAAGCGTGTCAACTTTTTTGACCTGATTGTTTTTAAAAAAGAGTAAGGGAAAATCAATAAGAGCCACTCAGGCAGAAAAGGACGGGAAAGATTATGGGATTAGGAAAAATTGTTGGAAAAGTTGTTGGTTATGTTTCAAAATCAAGTAAGACAGCTACAAATGCAGGAAGAAATATCTTGACTGCTGCCCCAGCTCCAAAACAAACTTCAAGTGTTTGGTCACGAATTGAAACTAATACTCCGGGACGTGTTTTAAGAATGCAGGAAGCAAAAGAGGCTTTTACTCCATATGCTACAAAGGTATCAAGAGAAAGTACACCTACTTTGCAAAAAATCGAAGAAATTACAGGTGTTGCAAGAGGAAATGTGAAAGACGCAACAGGATATTTCAATAAACAGCGTGCAGCAGACGCACTTGCAGCTTTCAAATATGAGCCGATTAAACCAAATGCTAAATATGTAGGTAGATCTTATACACAATCTACTCCAACTCAGCAAGCAATTGATGAAATGCTTGGAATTGCTGATACACCGCAAGCAAGATTAAGTCTTCTAAGAAGACGAGCAGAAATTAGGGAGACATTTAACGGTATCAAACCTGATTTGGCTTTCTTAAATAAGTACAATAAGGCAATTGATACCAGTGCTTTCCAAAAATTAGCAAAATATGATTTAGGTAAATTTAAAGTTCCGGCAGAATTTAAAGAATTGTCGAAAGTAAATAAAAAATTTATCTCTTAAAAATTTATATTATGTGAGAATCATTAATTAAACGGCTTATTTATAAGCCGTTTTTTTTAAATTATTTTTATTGTAGAATGTATATTGTAAATAGTACTATTTAAAATAAAGGAAGAGAACATGAAAACACTTTCACCATTACAAATCGAAAGATTAAAGTATGAACCGAAACTTCCAAAAAGCCTTTCTCAAGGTATTAATTGCCTTGAAATGGAAGAGGGTTCAGCTACTCAATCAGTTAGAGATCAAGAACAAATTAAAGATTTATTTAAAAACACTTACGGTAAGCCGGTTGTAACTTTTAATGCAGGAAGTTCTGCTAAAAGTTCTCAGGTAAGAAATGTAGGTGTTATCCTTTCAGGCGGTCAAGCTCCAGGCGGACACAACGTAATCGCAGGTCTTTATGACGCTTTGAAAGGTGCTAACTCTGCTAACAAACTTTACGGTTTCTTAGGCGGACCTTCTGGTATTATTGACGGTAAATACATGGAATTCACAGATGAGTTCATGGATGCTTACAGAAATACTGGTGGTTTCGATATTATCGGTTCAGGAAGAACAAAGCTTGAAACAGAAGAACAATTCCAAAAATCTTTGGAAGTTTGTAAAAAATTAAACATCTCTGCTGTTGTAATTATCGGCGGTGATGACTCAAATACTAACGCAGCTTTACTTGCTGAATGGTTTGTTAAAAATAACACAGGTATTCAAGTTATTGGCTGTCCTAAAACTATCGACGGCGACTTGAAAAATGAACAAATCGAAATCTCTTTCGGTTTTGATACAGCTACAAAAACTTATGCAGAATTAATTGGAAACATTCAACGTGACGCTAATTCAGCTAAAAAATACTGGCACTTTATCAAGATTATGGGCAGAAGTGCAAGCCACGTTGCTTTAGAAGCAGCTTTACAAACTCAGCCAAACATTACAATGATTTCAGAAGAAGTTGAAGAAAAGAAAATGTCTTTAGAACAAATTGTTAACTATATGTCTGATATTATTGTTAAACGTGCTGACAAGGGTAAAAACTTCGGTATTGCTATTATCCCTGAAGGTTTAATCGAATTCATTCCAGAAATGAAATCAATGATTGCTAACCTTAACGATATTATGGCTACATTAGAATCTGACTCTGCTTTTGTTAACGCTACAACTATCAGAGAAAAATTCGATATCGTTGAAAACAGATTAGATCCTTCAAATGCAAAAGTTTATAACTCATTGCCTGCATTAATCAAAGGTCAATTATTGGCTGACAGAGACCCGCATGGTAATGTTCAAGTTTCTAAAATTGAAACTGAAAAACTTTTAATCGAAATGATTGCTACAAGATTAGATGAATTAAAATCTCAAGGCGAATTCATTGGTAAATTCAATGCACAATCTCACTTCTTCGGTTACGAAGGCAGATGTGCTTTCCCTTCAAACTTCGATGCTGATTACTGCTATTCATTAGGCTTCAACGCTTTTGCATTAATCAACTTTGGTTTGACAGGCTATTTATCATCAATCAGAAACTTAACTTCACCTGCTTGTGAATGGGTTGCTGGCGGTGTGCCTCTTACTATGATGATGAACATGGAAAAACGTCATGGTGAAATGAAACCTGTTATTCAAAAAGCACTTGTAAAACTAGATGGACCTGTATTCAAAGTGTTAGAAGAAAACAGAGAAGACTGGGCAATGAATGATAAATATTTATTCCCTGGTGCAATTCAATACTTCGGACCATCTTGTGTATGTGATGTAACAACATGCACACTTCAATTAGAAAGAGCAAAGTCATTAGTTAATGCTTAATCTAAAAAACTAAATAAAAAAAGACCACTTCTTCTTGAGGTGGTCTTTTTTATTGATTTAACTGTTATTTATAAAGAGAATTGTAGGTTTCGCTAAAAACTTCATTTTTGTTTTTTGCTTTGCTTATCAAAAATCCTAAGTATATCATTTCTGAAAAATTGAGATTATTAATGTAATTATGAGCAAGTTTGTAATAATCTATGAGTTCATCTGCGGCTTTTTCGATTAGCCTGTTGTACTCTTTTTCATTGTCCATAATAATTCTCCATGTTAAGTAATGTGTCTAATATCTTTTATTATAGTAAGATATTACTGTTTATACTAAGTAATGTCAACATATAATAAGAAATTTTATACACTTGGTATATGATAAAAAATAGAGTATCAATAATTATTGGCGAAAGACATATGACTATATCTGAAACAGCAAAGTTAGCAGGTATAAATTATAATACAGTTTATAATCTATACTATGACAAAACTAAGGGAATTGAATTTGATACACTCAATAAACTATGTTTTGCATTGGACTGCACACCCAATGATTTGTTCAGATATATTCCTGATGAAATCTAACCACTTGAAATTTTTTTTAAATAGTTTATAATGAAGAAAAGGGCGGAGCAAGTTACAGCTTGCCCCATTAAAAGCCCCTTATAGTGTTTTGAGAACTAGCAGTATAATTAATATTATTGCTAGTTCTTTTTCAGTTACACTGAAATTCACTTGCTACCACCCCCTTTCATCGTCAAAACAAATTTTCAGTTCGTGCCGAGAAAGCAGGATAGAGGGCTTGCCCTTTTAATTAATCTTATATAAAATCTTGGAAAATTAAATCAGTCAAAAATAGGAAATAAAATTAAAATATCTTTTTATAAATTAAGAAGGCCTGATCTTATTTAACCACTTGAAATTTTTTTAAAATAGGTTATAATATAAATATAAGGGAAGTAACCCTGAGGGGTGTGACCCTCAAAGTTACCGCTTCGACCCTTAGATTAACACTAAAATTAATCTTATTAAAAGCTCTAGGATAGCTAGAGCTTTTTTAATTAATTCTCTTGTCATCTTTACCTCCTTTCGACCGATTGCTTCGTAATCATGTGTGTCGATGAGGATAAAGGTCTACCCTATATAATAATTATATAGAGTTTTTGAAAAAATGCAATATTATTAAAAATCTAAACGGCTTTTTTGTATATTATAGTCTTGATTTTTTGCCCATTGACAAGGGTTTCAACTTCATTTACAAGAGTAAAGTTATTTTTATCATAGTAATCGTGGTCGCAAGTGGTATCAGTCCAAAGGTATATATTTTTAATATTTTTTTCTTTGCACGTGTCTGTTAACTTTGTCAAAAGTGTTTTGCCGCAACCTTTTTCCTGACTTATAAACAGACCAAGCATAATATCATCATCATTCATTTCTTCTTTTACTGCTTTTCCGCATTCGTTTAGATATTCCAGTAAGTCTTTACCTATTTTCTGTTCTTTTTCGTCAAGCTTCTTAAGATTTTCCAAATATCCTTCATAGCTGTTATTTTTATCATGTTTTGATGCAGCAAGCAAAAATCCGTTTAATTTTTCGTCGAAAATACTGAATGAAAAATCACGATTTAAGTCATAATAATGAACCATAAATTCATAGATTAAATTCTGGAGTTCATCTGACTCTCTGGTATACAAGTCACCCCAAACTTTATGTGCAATTTTTGACGCGTGTTCAATATCTGTGTCAAGAAAATGTCTTACTTTCATAACTGTGCCTTAAATTATAAATCTTCCGTTTTCATAAATAAGAACATCGTCAGCATAAATACATCCATTGTGTTTCATATTTTTAATCATGTCCCAGTGTAGTCCTGATACGTTTTTGCCGCCTGTTTCAGGATATGATGCACCGACTGCCATGTGAATTGAACCGCCTATTTTTTCGTCAAAAAGAATATTCCCTGTTACTTCCTGAATTTCATCGTTTGTGCCGATAGCAATTTCTCCTATACCTTTTGAACCTGAGTCCATATTAAGCATAGCTTCTAAAAAGTCTTTGCCTGTTTCAGCATCGAATTTTACTATCTGCCCATTTTCAATCCATAGATGTACGCCTGTTGCAGAGTTACCGCGATAGTTTTGAGGAAAATCAAAATAGATTTCGCCATTAATATCGTCTTCAACAGGTGAAGTAAAGACTTCGCCGTCAGGATAGTTGTTTAAACCTGAACAGCTTATCCATTTTCTGCCTTCAACGCCAAAAGTGATGTCGGTTTTTTCACCAACAATACGGAGTTTTTTAACGCAGTTCAAGTAATTTGCCCATTTGGTTTGTTTTTCATCAAGCTCTTTTAATCTTGCTACAGGGTCTTCACAATCTAAATAACAAGCTTTAAAAAGAAATTCAGAGTATTCATCCAGAGACATTTTCGCTTCCTGTGCAAGTGCGTGAGTTGGCACATCTGCAATAACCCATTTTGCTTCGCCTTTAGCAGACCTGTCCATCAAAAGTTTTGATAGTTCTTGCGATGCTTTGCCTCTGCGTCCGAGTTTTTTCAAATCTGCACGAGCCATATTTTTGGTATTCAATGGAGCACCTATTGAGATAAACTTGTCAACTTTTTCGTATTCAAGTTTGGTTATTGGGTCAATATAATCCAATTGTTCATCAGACGCATATTTGATAAACAAATCTGACATATCATCAATAGATGTTCTTACCAATGCATTGGCACCCTTTTGAATTACGCGTTTGTATATTGCTTTCACAAGGTCTTTTGCGTAAACGCTGGTTGCTCTGATTTGAACCAAGTCTCCTTTTTGCACGTCTGTTGAATAGTCAACCAAGACTTCTGCATATTTATCCCAAATTGTTTTTTGCATAATTTTCTCCTATTTGTATTTATATTAACAGAAAATTAAAACTAATCAAATTAGTCTTTGGAGGTAGGAGTCCTGCCACCATTACCCCAGGGATAATCTTTACTAATTTGCCAACCATCAATCATTATAACAGCTGCACATTGTGTACCTGCATAATAAGGTGAACCTTTGGTTTCTCTTGAACAAGCATAACCGTTATTGCTGTCAAGCATAGTGTCTCTGTCGTATGTATTCCAAAATTCAGGCATTAGCTGGTTAGCATTTTTATTAAAATGGAAGCAAAACCCGTCTATTCCCATAACATTTGGACCTTTAGGACCGTTTATGTCAACTGTTATTCGCATACTCAAATCTAAAAAATGCGAAATAGTTATTGCAGAACCGTTAGAAAGTATATATATTGGATTTTCGTTTATATCATTGCCATTATCCCAGGGCCAATTAGTAAATATGCTGTTTTCAAGAGAATATACTTTCCAGTAAGATTTATCCTGAGTTGTGGATACTGTTTTAACAATTTTTAAATATGGCAGGACATATTTGTTTGCAAAATCAATATTATTCAGCCCAAAATCCCAAATTGATATGTCGCCGTGTTCTATTTTTGCTGAAGAGGTCGCCTGTGAAAGGGTAGAGTATGCAGCTTTAAGTTGTGATATAGTTTGTTTTTTCTTGTGATTTTGTATTAGCGTTGGCATTAACAATGCTAAAATAACACCAATAATGCCAAGCGTTATAAGAACTTCTGCCAAAGTAAACCCTAAATTTTTGCAGGTCTGGCTATATGTATTGCCTATTTTGCAGCCGAAAATGCCCTTATAGGG
>JBKUMA010000047.1:0-8762 GCA_046955055.1 Candidatus Gastranaerophilaceae bacterium | reverse complement strand
CTGCTGATTCAACTTACACTGATCCTGAAGAAGCTGCTAGATTTGTTAAAGAAACTGGTTGTGATTCTTTAGCTGTTGCTATTGGTACTTCACACGGTGCTTACAAATTCTCTGGCGAAGCTAAATTAGACTTCGAAAGATTAGCTGCTATTAAAAAAGCTGTAAACGAAGCTGTTGGATATGATTATCCTCTAGTTCTTCACGGTTCATCTTCAGTTCCTGCTGAATTCGTTGCAAAATGTAACCAATTCGGTGGTAAATTACCTAACGCTCAAGGTGTTCCAGAAGATATGTTATCATACGCTTCTAAACATGGTGTTGCTAAAATCAATATCGATACAGATTTAAGATTAGCAATGACTTCAACAATCAGAGAATTCTTTGTTGAACACCCTGACAAATTTGACCCAAGAGAATATATGGGACCAGGCAGAACTGCTGTTAAAGAAATGGTTAAACATAAAATGGTTGACGTTCTTGGTACAGCTGGTCACGCTCAAGACTAATTTATGTTTTTTATAAACTTAAAAAGCCTCCTTTTAAATAAGGAGGCTTTTTTAATACTTATTTTACTATTTCTTTATTATTTTCGTCATATCTTTAATTGCTGAATTTATTTTCACTGTATCAATGTGAAAAGCTTTGTCTGGCAACGCAGATTTATCAATTAATGGTCTAGACAAAAAAGTATCTTTTGGTAAGTTCAGTGTATTATTTGTTTTGGTTAAAAAATGATTATAGCGATTTTTGCTATTTTTCATAACTCCCAAGTAAGTAGCACCGCCTAATAACAACATTCCTGCACATATCATCATATTTTTTCTCGACATATAAGTTCTCCTTTTAAATAACGATACTCAGTTAAAAACTCCTGAAAAAATTATTTTGCTAAAAAAAGGAACGAATTACTTCGTTCCTTATCTTTTATACTTCCAGTTGTTAGTTATCTTGGTCTATGTAGTTATTTATTTTTTTAAGAAATCAGGGATTTCAATATTTGTGAAACCAGAACCGATTTCAGGCATTGAAGTTCTTCTTACTGTTTGTTGAGGTTGAGAGTTGTTAAAAGTACCTGCGAAGAAATCAGATGCATTAAGTTGTTTTACTTCTGTTTTTTGTTCAGGTAATTTACCTTTTAATTCAAAACCTGTAGCGATAACAGTAACTTGAATTTCACCTTGAATATTTTCATTAACCGCTGTACCAATAATAACAGTAGCATCATCAGTAACTGCATCATGAATAATGTTAGCAGCATCAGAAATTTCGTGAAGTGTCATATCAGGTCCACCTGTAATGTTAACGATAACACCTGTTGCACCGTTAATTGAAGATTCAAGTAATTGAGAGTTAATAGCGATTTCAGCAGCTTTAACAGCTCTGCCTTCACCTTGACCGCGTCCAATACCCATAAGAGCTGAACCTGAAGCTTGCATAACATTTTTAACATCAGCAAAGTCAACGTTGATAAGTCCAGGTACTGTGATAATATCAGAAATACCTTGAACACCTCTTAAAAGAACTTCATCAACAATAATGAATGATTCTGTTAATGAAACTTGTCTATCAACAACTTGTAATAATTTATCGTTAGGAACAACAATTACAGCATCAACAGCTTCTCTTAATTTTTCTAAACCTGCATTAGCTTGATTTTGTCTTTTTCTTCCTTCCCAAGTGAAAGGTTTAGTAACAACAGCGATTGTCAAAATACCTAATTCTTTAGCTATTTTAGCAACTACAGGAGCCGCACCGGTACCGGTTCCGCCACCCATACCTGCAGTGATAAATACCATATCAGCACCGTCTAAAGCTTCGGTAATTTCTTGTTGAGCTTCTTCTGCAGCCTTTTCACCTACTGAAGGATCACCACCGGCACCCAAACCTGCTGTTGATTTTGAACCCAATTGAATTTTATTTTTAGTTTGGCCGTATTCCAAAACTTGTAAATCTGTATTCATTAACCAGAATTCAACACCTGACAGACCTGCTTTAATCATTCGGTTAACAGCATTTCCGCCGCCGCCGCCAACACCGATAACTTTAATATTAGTAGGGTTTATTGGAGACCTTTGAATTTGGTTGTTGCTTGTTTCATCTTTTTTCGCAAAGATATCTGATACGAAATTTTCCACTATTTTTACCTCTTTATATTGTATTATTACTTGATTTTCGAGCCATCAGCATTCATTTTCCTAAATGAATACAGTTAATAATATACTAACATACTATTTTAAATAGACAAAAAGTACAATAATTTCTTATTAATTATGAACAAATTTTAATATAAATCGCTGAAATACCGTTATAGCAATAAAAAGAGCATGCCTTATTTATTATAAGAAGGCGGAACACCCCAATGAAGCTTATTTCTGAGAATTGAATAAAACTCTACGTCGTTAAGCAATGCCAGTTTCGCAGTATAATCAGATTTTCTTATTTCAATTTCTTTCTCAAATTCGTGAAACTCTTGCCCGTCTGTGGAAACCATATACTTAGTATGTTCATCTTTAGCACAGACAGTAATTTTTTCTGTATCCGGAACAACTATCGGGCGTGCAGTAAGAGTATGTGCACAAATCGGCACAATTACAAAAGCCTTTAGAGAGGGTGCTAAAACAGGACCGCCCGCTGACAGACCATAAGCAGTAGAACCTGTTGGAGTTGCAACAATAATACCGTCAGCAAGATAATCACAAACGAATTTATCATTAATTTTTAGTGAAAATCGCGAAGTTCTGCCGGTATATGTACCTTTAACTACGAAATCATTTAACGCAATAGAATCGCCGCTTTGAAGCATTATTCTGTCTTCTGTTATAAATTTTCCATCTAGTATTTTTTGGACAGAAGAATCTATTTCTTCTTTAGACGACTGTGACAAAAACCCTAGTCTGCCAAGATTAATACCGAAGATAGGAGTTTTTGATTTTGCATAAAACCTGCCTGCCTTGAGAATTGTGCCATCTCCGCCGATTACAAAAACGAAATCAAACCCATATTTAAGGTTATCAATATTAAGTATTTCAGGTACATAATTATTTTCAAGCAATATTTTTTCAAGAGTATTCTTGACCTCTACGGAATGAGAAATTTCTTGGTTATAACATATTGCAAATTTTTCTAATTTCATATAGGAAATATAACATAATATTTTTTTTTGCACAAATATCATAATAAAAAAGAGGTAATTTCTTACCTCTCTATTAAATTAAACTATTCTCTCTTTTCTCTTCCCATATGATTTTACGGATAAGCCTTATGCGTTATTGCAAAGGACCTCTCCATAATGAATCATTAAATTTATTTTGGTTAGCTTGAACGTCAACAGACAAAGTAACGTTTGAAGGTGTAAATACAAATACCAAGTCACCAACTTTTTGAGGTTTGCCGTCTAATGCGTGAGCAGCACCGCAAACGAAGTCAATAGTTCTTTGTGATTGTTCTTTATCTAACAGATGAAGATTTAAAACGATGGTCTTTCTGTTTCTTAAATGTTGAACAATAGTTGCAGCATCTTCAAAAGAACGAGGTTCGATAACCATAACTTCATAACCTTTGAAATTTGGATGATTAACAACTTTTAATTCATTTGTTCTATCCATTTTAGGCTGATAATTATATTGAGGTTCAAGAGCTAAATTATCTTGAACTGGATAATCTTCTTCTATTTCTTGAGCCATTTCATCAAAAATAGTTTCTCTTGGCTCAAAACCTTTTACTAAAAAGTCTACTACTGATTTAATTTTGTCTGTTACTACTGCCACCGTTTTTCCTCCGTTTATCTTACTTATTAAATAATTTTCTACCTACTCTTAACATTGTTGAACCGGCTTTCGCCGCTATTTTGTAATCCTGACTCATACCCATTGATATCTCTTTTAGTTCACAGTTAAATTTTTCTTCAAGAGTTTTTTTGATTTCAACGACATTAGAAAAAAGATTTTCCAACACATTTTCATCCGCACCGAGAGGTGCCATATTCATTAAGCCTAAAATCTCCAGATTAGGCATTTTTTTGATGGTCTCGAATTCACTGAAAATTTCGTCAGTAGAAAATCCAAATTTTTGTTCTTCATTAGCATTATTAATTTGTAGAAGAATTTTTTGAACTTTTCCTATTTGTTGTGCCTCTTCTGAAATAGTTTTTGCAAGCTTTACCGAATCCACTGAGTGAATATAATCAAAATAACCAACCACTTTTTTAACTTTGTTAGTTTGTAAGTGTCCTATAAAATGAAATTTTGAATTATTTCTTATATAATCCGGAAGATTTTCAATCTTCTTTATAGCCTCAGCTGCTCTTGACTCACCAAAGTTTCTCAACCCCGCCTCATATGCGGCGATAATAGCTTCTTCGTCAAAATACTTAGTAACTGCAATAATATTTGGTGTATAAGGTGCAATTTCTTCCTGTATTTGTAATAGATTTTTTCTAATAGTATCTTGCATTAATCATCTTACCCCTACAAGAAATCGCTCAGAATATGAGCCTATTTTTAATTTTACTCCATCCTTCATGAGTAGACAACTATTTTATTTTTCAACGCTTTGCCCCTCTTTTGTAACCCCCGAAACCATGATGACTACATGTTTTCAGCCGATTTAATATTTCTTAAATTTTGGTTACATTTTTTAATACTGTCTGTTTAGAGGCATGCCTTTTATAGTTTCCAAGCATGCTTATGGATTACATTATTAGAATAAACTATATAATTTGAAAATTTATCCGCTAAACATATGAGATTTGTAATTTTGGTTAAAGTTAAAACAGAAATATGAAAAAAAGCGGTGTATAACCGCTTTATTTAACCTTTTGAAATATCATAACGTATTCGTGTTTGAAGATAAAGAAGCCGCCTGCCAGTGCTCTGTAACGCCATAGATTAGCTGTTTTACCTTTAGCACGTTCATTGCCTTGAATATCTTTAACAATAATACCTTTTAATCTAAAACCTAAATTCATCATTTTAGCCATACATTCAAAACCTAATGGCTGCACTTCTGAATTTTTGTAGCTGTCACCAATAATAAGTGCTGCAAAACGACCTTTTTCAAGCATATCGTATCCGTTTTTTGCAACCTTTCCAAATAATTCGTAGAATTCTTCTGTTGATGAACAGTTAGACAAATCTTCTTTTTTATCAGAGAACTTAATAATATCATCATAAGGCGGATGAAGCACTAAGAACTGAGCTTTTTCCTCACCCATAATATCAAGTCTTGCTTGAATTTTCTCTTTAGCAAGTTCTGATGCAGAGTCTGCACATATAATATTCACATCAGTAACAAGTTCCTTTGGTGTAAATTTCTCTGAAACTTTTTCTGCCAAATCATCTTTTAACTCAACGCCAATGCAGCGTCTGCCCATATTAAGAGCTTCTATGCCTGATGTGCCAGAACCAAAAAATAAATCTAATACTATATCATTTTTCTTGGTAAATCTTTCATAAAGCTGTTGAGCAATTTGAGGAATATAATTGCCGTGATATTCGTTAGAATGTCCGCCTTCTTTCAAACGGTTAGGGAATTCCCACAATGTATCCGTTTTAATATGGTCATAACTTTTCCAATCGTTTAAATTAATATCACTGTATTTGGTTGTTTTAACCGTACTCTTTTTAACAATTTGTAAATCCGCCTTTTTGGACGGTTTCAATTTTGTATTAGTTTTTGCTCTTACCAAGTCTATCTCTCCCTATTATTAATCCTGAACTAATCCGGAATTATATATTGTAAGTTTATAGAAATGTTTCAGATTTGTAATCAAACATTTAGATGAATTTGTTTTTGATGTAGATTGATATTGAGTATGATATTTTCGTACTGATTAGTTGGAGGATTATGTTCTCAGGACACATAACAATGAGTAATATTTACATGATACTGGGCTTTTTGCTTTCAATGTATGCCTGTGTATCTAATGATATTATTCAAACTTTAGGGACTTTTTTAAGTGCAAATAAAAAAACACCATTTTATTACTTGTGGGCTTTTTCTGTAACAGTATTGGTTATAACTATTGTTACAGGCTGGGTGGTAAACGACGGCGATATGTCGTTTGGACTATTAACAAGAATACCTGTAACAGAGCAATATACATTTATATACCTACTTCCCCCGATAATACTCATTCTTTTAACAAGATGGGGAATTCCGGTTGCTACCACATTTTTGGTATTGAGTGTATTTTCTGTAAGTGATTCAGAAGTTATCTGGATGATGCTTACTAAGTCTGTTTTAGGTTATGTAATTGCGTTTATTGTGGCAATTATTATTTATAACATAATAGGCAGACCTTTAGAAAGATATTTTTATTACACACAAAAACGTTCGGGCGATACGAAGATTTCAAAATGGTGGATGGTTGCAAAATGGTGTTCAACAGCATTCATCTGGTCACAATGGCTTGTTCAAGATTCTGCAAAATTGTTTGTATATCTTCCAAGAAAAGCCTCTTTAGGAGAACTATTATTTGTTCTTTTATGTTTCACAATTTTCTTAGGAATTCTAACATATCAACGCGGCGGTGATATACAAAAAATTGTTAAGATGAAAACAAACGTTCAAGACCCGCGTTCTGCGACAATTATTGATATTATTTATGCATTTTTGTTATTATATTTCATCAATTTAAACAATGTTCCAATGTCAACAACATGGGTGTTCATTGGCTTGTTAGCAGGTCGTGAAATTGCTTTGTACCAAAGATTGAGATTTGAATCACCTAAAAAAATGTACAAACATATTTTAAAAGATTTATCAAAAGTAACAATCGGACTTTTCGTATCAATAATAGTCGTTGTGCTTTTAACACAGTATAATGTGATTATAGACTACTTCGTATCACACTTTATACATCACTAGGAGATAGAGTTTATGGCAAGAATAAAACAGCTTTCAAAACATTTAATAAATCAGATTGCAGCGGGAGAAGTTATTGAACGCCCTGCATCTGTAGTAAAAGAACTTGTCGAAAACTCAATTGATGCCGGTGCTTCCAAAGTAAGTATTGAAATAACAAACGAATGCCGCGATATTCGTGTTGCAGATAACGGCTGCGGTATTCACCCTGACGATATTATGCTTGCTTTTTCAAAACACGCTACAAGTAAAATCGAAACTGATGAAGACTTATTTGCCATAAATACACTCGGATTTAGAGGTGAAGCTTTATCAAGTATAATTTCTATTTCAAAAGTTACTTGTACAACAAGAACTAAAGATTTTGAAACAGGAACAAAAGTTAAATGTGAAAACAGCGAAGTAAAACAATCAGAAACAGGATGTGCTATTGGTACAATTATGGATATAAAGGATTTATTCTACAATCTTCCGGCACGTTTAAAATTTTTAAAAAGTCCTAATACAGAGTTTTCATATATCCAAGAATTAATCCAATCACTTGCGATTGCACATCCGGAAGTTGCTATTGAATTAAAGAAAAACGGCAAAACTTCTGTAAAAACATCTGGACAAAAAATCCTTTTACAGACAGTAAAAGAGGTATATTCACAAGAAGTTATCGAAAATTTAAAAGAAGTTTTAAAAACTGACCAGCTTGCAGGATTAAAAATCAGCGGTTATGTAAGTACACCGGATTACACACGTTCCAGCAAGAAAAGCTACCATATCTACATAAATTCAAGGTCTGTTAAATGTCCGATTTTTCAAAAAGCTATTGATATGGCGTACAAAAATCTTATTGCAAGCGGCAAATACCCGTTTGTTGTTTTAAACCTTGAAATTCCGCCTTCTGATGTGGATGTCAATGTTCACCCGACAAAAAAAGAAGTAAGATATAAAAATACAAATCAGATTTTCAATTTTATTTACACATCAATTCACGCAGGACTTGCAAATTACGTTGAACGCCAGCCTGAATTAAGAATGAATGAACCTGTTAAAGAACCGGCTCCAATTCCTGCTGTTTCACAAAACATTCTCGATTTCCCGAAAACGTCATCAGAGGAAATCTTTGTTGATAAAGATGAAGATACAATGTACGTTACAGATTCTGTGATGCAAGAGATGGAACAAAATTTTTCTAGAGAGAATGAAACTCAACAACAAAAATTAATTGCTCCTGTAAACACTGAACCAGAGCAAGAAGAAAACATAATAGGCCAATATAAAAATACATATATTCTTATAGAAAAAGATGACGGACTAGAAATAGTTGACCAGCATATTGCAGAAGAACGTTATATTTATGAAAAATTAAAGTCAGAAAAAAATATTGTGTCACAGCTTCTATTTGTATCTGATGTGCTAACTGTTACTGCTTCTGAAGCTGAACTTATAAAAGAAAACATTGAGAAATTCGAAAAATTCGGTTTTGGTATTGAATTTTTGAAAGAAAATGAACTTATATTCCGTAAAGTTCCTCAAATGATAGCAAAAGTAAATCCTAACGAAATACTTGCAGATATTTTAGAAAATATTGAAGCTAATATTGACGGTTTGGAAGAAAAAATACTTATCACAACATCCTGCAAAGCTTCAATAAAAGCAGGTCAAAAGCTTTCAACTTGGCAAATGCAGGAAATTATAAAAAAATGGCGTACAACAAAAATGCCATACACCTGCCCGCATGGACGTCCAATCACTAAGACTATCCCGCACAAGCAAATTGCAGGATTTTTCCAGAGAAATGCATAATTTTTTAATACCAAGGATAATCATCCTTAATTTCCCAGCCATCCTGCATAATTACTGCAGCACAAGCATCACCGGGAGTCCAATAACCACTTCCGCCAGCA
>JBKUMA010000046.1:0-8871 GCA_046955055.1 Candidatus Gastranaerophilaceae bacterium | reverse complement strand
TTCTTGGGTACCTTTACTTCTTCCTAATTTAAGTTCATCAAATATAACAGTAGTAATAGGAAAATTCATGCCTTGTGCTAAAGTCGTAGTTGCAAAGATTATATTAATACAATCTTTTGAAATTAAATCTTCAATTTTTTCTTTAACTAAAGCAGATAATTTTGAATGATGATACGCTATGCCATATTTTAGACATTCTATTAAGTCATTATCATCAAGGGCTTCTAATTCTATAATTGCAATTAACTTACTTATTTCATCCTTTTTAATAGGGTCATCTAATAAATTTTTTAATTTATTCCTAGACTTTAGATATTCTAAAGTTTTCATTGCACTTTTTTGTGCTGTACCAGAACCTGGACATAATACCATTGTTTTACCTAAATTATAGTATTTTTCAAGTAAAACAATATTTTTTACAGAAGAATTAACTGTTTTTTCTCCAAGTTGACTTTTTATAGTATTTGCATTCGTTTCGAGTGGTATATCTATAACATCAGTTATGATATTATTTCTAGGAGAAGGCAAATATCTCACAAAGGCTTCATCTTTAGATGAAGAAAAATATGAATATCCAACATATTGTTTTGTCGGAGTCCATTCTATACTTATAGCAACATTATCTTGTTCACTGTCTGATAACCATTCCGCTAATTTTTTATTATTTTTCATAAATGGACTCAATAATAGAAAATGAACATCGTTACGTTTCTGTTTTATTGTTGATAAAACTAGTTCAAATTTGGAACCACGTTCTTTATCTGATATATTATGTGCTTCATCTAAAATAACTAGTTTTAAGTTTTTAATACATGTGTGATTATTTCTAACTAAAATATCAAGTTTTTCAGGAGTAGATATTAAAATATCAATATGTATTCTTGTTAAGAGTTCATCTTCAATTTCATCTATTTCACAAAAAGGCACAACGGTTTCAATATTGTAACCTAAAGGTTGTAATTCAGAGATAAATTTATTTTTTGTTTGATTAACTAAAGCATTTGTTGGAACAATATAACAAACTGTTGGTCGTTCTTCTTCTGAAAAAGTGTATTGTTGAAATATGTATAATATGTATAATTCCGCCAACAGAGTTTTACCTGCACTGGTTGGCATATTTAAAACAATACTTCTTTTCATTGTTAACATTTCTAATATAGAATCTCTTTGTGATGGTAAAAATGAGTAAATAATATTTTTAGAAGACTTTATACAATTTTCAAAGTAACGTTTTAAATTTGGAACCCTTTTGGCAATTTCCCAAATAGAATTCCTGCATAAAGCCCCTAATCCATAACCAAGCATATTACTAAGGATTTTATAATTTTCTAAATTGCCTTGTTCTGCTATTTTATAAGCATTTAAAGAATATGAATCAATTAGAGGATATATATTTTCTTCCATATAACCTGTTGTCAAATAACTCATAACAATCTTTAAAGCACATTGAATATTTGCAATTATAGTAATAATTAAAACATTATTTGCATTTAAACAATTACTATTTATTTCTATATCTTGCAAATAGCTTAATTGCTCATCAATTCTAATAATAAGTTTCTTTATTTCAGAAATATCATCAGCATTTTTAATCCTTTTACTTAAGCTAAGAATTAAATGTAATGTATCAATTTGTAATAATTCTATAACCTCGGTATTTTCTAAATTATCAAAAGTTTCTACCAGATATGAAGATATAAAATTATCCATTTCAACTATTTTATCACTTAGTACAGCATTTACAGCTAAGAAACAAAGATAAAATAATCTATCAAGTATACTATCATTTTTAGAAAGCTGGTAGATAATTTTATATAATTCATAAGTTACCTTGTTAAGACATTTAATTAGTTTTGTCTTATCAGTATCTTCAATAATTTCTTGAATTTTAGGATTATTTTTTATAAATAAAAATAACGTATTTAAAGTTTCAGCTTTAAGTTTAATATCTCCTAAATCTAAATTATTGATACTTTCCCCTGATAATCCATACATCTCAAATTCATTAAAAATATGTATTCTTTCGCACATGTCTAATATATTTAAAAGCTCGGAAGTATTATTGTTATTGACAATACATGCTTTATCAACAATAGGTTTTAAACTTTCTAAAAATTCATTTAACTTATTGCTCATTCGGTACCGCCTTGTTATATAAATCAATACAGAAAGTATCGATATCTTGATTTAATACCCACATTACTCCCTTTAAATTTATATGCTCAAAATCATCTTTATTGAAATTATTAAAATCACCAATATCATTATTTTCAATAATTTTGGGGTTTCTTCTAATTAAAAATGGAATAAATAAAATATTATCAAGAATCAAATTTTTTGAAAATTTTTCATTTAAAATCTGAGCATATAAATCTGTAATATACTCAATAATATTACTAATTTCATCTGATGAGTTGGATTCAATTAACTTAAAAGTAAAATCCTTAATTTCTCTAAAGACTCTTTCATTGGTTAAATTGTAGGATTTTTTTATATCTTTAAGCAGCTCTCCACTTGATGAACAAGGTATATCACTACTCCCACTAGCTTTTACTTCGCAAATAACAAATTTACTTCTGCCATTGCTATCTGTATGAATACCCGTTACATCAACTCCTTTTACATGAGCATCAGCTTCAAAAGCAGATAAATTAATTCTTTTATCTGTTTCTTCAAAAAAAACACAATTTAATTCTTTTTCTAAGAGTAGTTGTGACATAAATTCTGTAACTCTAGACCGTCTTACATCAAACCACTTCTTTTTATTTTCCTCAGGAGTACATATCTTACTTAATTCGCTTTTATTATTATCTTCTGCTTCTTTAATTTTATTTAAAAAATCTTTTTTTATACCGTTAACATTAGAATAAGTACTAATGCCATTATGTATTTTCATTTTTTTAACTTTTGATATAATGTAATTTTCAAGTTTATTTACATCATCTTGATTTGAAGAGTCTATATCATAAACTCTTATTTCAAACCCATTATTTTCAGTATTTATTTTTTCATTAAACTTTGGCATTATATCTTTTTTTGCTAAAAATTGCGAAACCTCACTTATATACACAGGCTATTCCAATTTTAATATATCCCAAACAAGCCCAACATTAAATAAGCATAACATTTTATTAAGCATATTGCCAATATGTAACAAAATAAAAACTACTTTTTATTTATTACTCTATTTTCTTGGCTTCCCGCTTAATGAATAAGAAATAAAAATAATATCCATTTTCAGACAAAGTTGACGATTTTAGCATCTAGATGTAAAATAGAAATATAAATTGAATAATACCTATAAAGAGTTGTGCGAGGGACAAGCCCTATGACCACACAGCAACCTACAGAAATGCAAGGTGCTAAAGCTTGAACGATGGGTGAATGAATTTAATTAAAAAAGTTTTTAATTAAAACCCATCGTTGCGATGGGTTTTTCTATTGCTTCTTTTTATGGGTAAAAAAACTATATGGAGAAGTAAATTGGCTCAACAGCAAAAAAATACAAATATATATAATATTAAGATTGCTGATTTGAGCTGCGATTCTAAATTGATTTTAAGCGATTCAGATGAGAAGAAAGTCCAGAGATTTTTTAAAGACACGCAATTTTATTACCCATATCAACTTTATATAAGTATAGATATGAATATAGCAGATGCATTAACTAAAAATTTTAAAACTCCACATGACATGAAAAAAGTTCTCAAAACACATGAGGACTGTATAAGGTTTTTAGAAGAACTTATTTGGAGAGGTGAACCAGTTCACCCAGATTATCCAACTTATAAAGTATATAAATGTAGAGACGGATGGTATAAATGTAAAGAGAATGGTGCTGAGTTTAATGTCCTTAAAGGAACACTATTTCAAGGAACAAAAATAGATTTAACCATATGGTTTGAAGTGATTTTAAGTTTAAATATAAATAAAGGTGGAGTCTCCGCAAAGGCTCTGGTAAGAACATATGGGTTCACATATATGACAGCATGGCATATGTTACAAAAAATAAGAAATGCTATGGGATTTGAAAATCACCAAAAATTAAATAAAAAAGTTGAGGGAGATGAATATTATGCAGGTGGTTCCTTACCGAACAAGCATTATGGTCAAAGATTAGCTTTAAAAGAAGTACCTTATCAAAATAAAAAACTACTACAAGGATTTGTTCAACGAGATGGAAATGCAGTAATTAGAGTAATTCCTAATATGTCAGATAGTACCTTGAATGCTGGGGTACTTAAATATGTAGAGCCAGGTTCAAACTATTATAGTGATGATAACCCGAGTAATCAAAAACTGCCACCTATTTATAATCATGGTGTTGTGGTACATAGCAAAGGTAATTATGTAAATAAAGATAATAAAGATATTCATACAAATAATGTGGAAAATCTATGGTCACGCTTTAAGCAAGCAGAAAGTACTTATATTAAGATTTCTCACAAACATGTACAAAATTATGCAAATGAAGTAGTTTTCAGGTATAATACAACCAAAGTTGAAATGAATTCTGTGGATGCAACTATTTGGCTTTTGCAAAACATACACGGAACAAATATTACTTGGAGGCAAATCAGAAATGCAAAATATACACGATATAATCGAGATAAAGCGAGGGCTGCATAGAATTTGTAGTCGTGATTTAGTGAATGCAATTTCAGAACTAGATAAGTGTGAAGAATTTTATCGTGATGTATTTCAAATTTATGGTGTAGTATATAATACAGAAACATTAAGCCAAAAAGAAAATTTTATTGATGCAGTTACAAAATATTTTATTTTAGATAGATTACCAGAAGGTAGTTTATCTTTTGAAGAAGATAAGTATATAGCTAACAATAAAAAAGAAGTAAAAAAGTTTTTAGAGAATGTTCTAAATGATTTCTTTGTCTTACGTAAAACTTGTGATTCTAATGAAGACTTTAAGAAAAAATATGCTGAGCATTTTAATGAAGATATAAAAGATTTTAGCAAAGAAATCTCTGAAAACAGAAATGATTCTTTATCTGATTTTGCTAAATTAATTCAAAATGTATATAAAAATTCTAAGGATAAAAATAGAGATTGTTAAGTAAAATTAACAATTATAAAGGTTTAGTGGAATTTGGTATATATGTACCGAGTTTTGGCAGAGGCCGTTGATGCTGAGATAAATGCTAAAGGTTTAGATAAATGTAAACAAGAGTTTTTAAGTTTTATTGATAATATGAGAAAGAACGGTATGCCTGTTACTCTTGACGATTCTGTGAAAATGATATTCAAAGAAGTTTATGATAGTGATGCAAAGAAACTTGTAAAAGCTGAAGACGTTACTGATGAGGCTTTTAATATATTTAAAGATGTAGCTAAGAAAATGCAGGGGAAATCTGCAGCTATATGGGGTGCCGTTGGAGCAGCTGCACTCGGTATAGGCGGATTTATTGCCGCTAATGCTTTTGGAAAGAAAGAGTCGGCACAGAAGGAAGTAAAAGAAATTAATACACAGGCATAAGTAAATTTAAATGTAGTTAAAGAAGCATAAAAAAAGACCGGAGAATATTCTCCGGTCTTTTTTTATGGAATATTATTATACTTCGTCTACAGAAATACTTGTTACGCCTGAATTTCTAGCACAGTCCATTACTTTTACCATTGCACCGTGGCTTGAATCAGCGTCGGTTTTTATCATTAAACCGTCAGGATAATTTTTTAGTTGTGATTTAATTGTGCTTTCTAATTTGTCGGAAGAAATTTCTTCCCCATCCATATAATATTTGTCTTCGGCAGAAACCATTACTATCATAATTTTAGTTTCTTTTTGCTGCTGCTCTTGTGCAACATTTTCAGGAACTGTCAGGTTTAATCCCTGCTGGTCAAGCATAGGTGCTATAACCATCATTATGATTAACAGTACTAAGAAAATATCTGTTAATGGTGTTATGTTTATTTCACTAAATGTATCACGATTTCTGCTCATGTTTGTCCTCTGTTTTCTTAAAGTGGTTTGTTGTGTTCAACTGATGGACTCTTTTTATCCAATTCTTTTTGTTCTTTTTTGCTGAGAGGTTCGCCTGCAACAATAAGTTTTTTGTATTCAGCACCCTGTGCAGCGTTCATGATTTCCATAATTTTTGAGCTTTTAACTCTCTCATCCGCTTTCACTACAAGTTCAGGCTTTTCCAAAGATGGTTTTAAAGCTTCTAGTTCAGATGTAAGACTTTCTTCTGTAACCGGATTGCCGTTTAAATATAGCTTACCTTCTTTAGTGACTGAAACTGTAGCGTTTTTCTGTTCAATAGAAATTCCGCTGTTAATTTCAGGTACAACTATTGAACTGTCATTTGATTGGAATGTCGGTGCGACAACCATCATTATGATTAGCAGTACCAAAAAAATATCTGTCAGTGGTGTTATATTTATTTCTGTGAATAGAGCTTCTTTGCCCTTATTGGTTTTCATGCCCATTTTTTCAATACAGCTTACGGTTTCGCATAAGCCGCCTTTCAATATGTTTTAGTGTTATTACAATGATATATTCGCATTACTTGGTGTTGTTGATTCGTCGTTTGAATCTACAAAACTTAAGAATAACAATTTGATTAATTGGAAATCGTCTTCGTAACGTTTAACAATTGATTGGAATGAGTTGTAGAAGACTACAGCTACAATCGCAACGCCTAAACCGAATGCTGTTGCAATCAATGCTGAACCAATACCCATTGCAACAGCTGCTGATTGGTTGCCTTGAGTTGCTAAGTCTTGGAATGTATATAAGATTCTTACAACTGTACCGAACAAACCTAAAAACGGTGCAACACCGCCAATTGTACCAAGAATTGTTAAGTGGCTTTCTAATTTTCTTGTTGCCAATGCTGCTGCGATATCAAATGAACGAGAAAAACCGTTTTTCTGTTCAGAAAAAATTCTTACTGCTTCTTCTGTTACTTCTCCGATTACTCCGCCGCATTGAATTGCCAAATTTTGTGCACCTTCAAGGTTGTTTTTTGCTAATTCTTTTTGAAGTCTTGGTATAAATTGTACAACTTCTCTTTTGTTTTTCTTATAGAAAGAAAATCTGTTGATAACAACTGCAACGACCAGAATTGAACAAGCCAATATCGGTAACAGTACCGGCCAGTCCATTTGAATTGAATGTAATAATAGTTCCATAATTTTTATCCTCTTTTTAGTATTGCTTACGATTTTTGTATGAATAGCTTTGCGTTTGTTGAATTTGTTTTAGCTACTCTTTAGTGATATCCTGATGCTCCGAATACGTTGTAATCGAATGTAAATTGAATATCAATACTTTGTCCTTTAAAGTCAGCCGGTAAAGGTCTGAATGGTGCAGTTAACTGTACTGCATTTATGGCTGCTTTGTCGGCACTCGGTAATCCTGATGATTTAAATACACTGCAAGATAGCAGGCTTCCGTTTTTAGCGATTTTAAATAACAGTACTACACGTTTGCTTTCATTTCCTTTAGGCGGATCCCAATTCATTTTGATACGTCTTTGAAGTTCTCTCATGTAAGGTCCGAAATCCGGTTCTCTTACTGCATCAATACCGGGTCTGCCGTTAGGGTTTCCAGGACCAGGGTTGCCATAGCCGCCTGTTCCGCCTCCACCGCCTTTTGCAAGTTTAGAACCTGATGAAGATCCTGAACCTGTTGGTGCTAATGAAGGAGTTGGAGCATAACTTCCTTTAGAACTGCTTCCGCCAGCTCCTCCGCCTTTGGCAGAAGTTCCTGAGCCGCTGATTGGTCCTGTTGAATATGTACCGCCTTTTGTGCCGCCTGAAGGTACAGGAACGGTAAAGGCTGATGATGGTTTAGTTACCGGTCTTGGAGTCATTGGGGGCTTTAGTGAAGGTCTTGCTGTAGGCGGTTGTGGTTTAGCCTGTTCAGCACGTTTCGGTCCCTGTGTTTGACTCGGTTGTTGTTTTGGTTGAGCTTTTGGCTGCTGTTGAGTTACCTGTTGAACCATTTTTTGAATAGGATTTTGTTTAGGTTGCTGTGCAGCAGGTTTTGAAGCTGCTTTAGGTTTAGCTGCTTGAGCCTGTTTAGGAGTTCCCGGTGAAGGTGATGGCATTGAAACCTTTCTTGTAGGATCATGATGGCCGCCTGCACGAGAATTTATATCTGATCTATAAGGTGTATTCTTGTTAATAGGTGTATCTTCTTTATCAACAAGTACAAATTCAATATCTTGAACCTTTGGTTTAGGTTTTTCAAAAATTGAAAAAGTTATTCCCATAAGAGCAAGTATAAAAACGATAAGCCAAGCTGTACCTACTACTGTAGGGTGAAGAATTGTTGAAATCAAAATAGATTTTTTCAAACTTATTTCTTCATCGTTTTTCAGAACAGCGGGAGCAACGTATGAGTTATCGTCTAAACTCTCTTCTTCATCTATTAAATTGTCTGAATATTTCCCTAATAACATTTTTTTCTTTCTTATACAGATAAATCTGTATTTCTCCCCTATTTTCTTGTTTATTTTTTTATAACGGTAATAATTTTATTTTAAAACAAAAATAAAATTATTACCTGATTTACTAATAATTAGAATTATACATTGCCGGATTTACAGTAATAGGTTGGGTAAGAATAAGTTGGATTTGGGCATTTGCCGGTATTTCCACATCATTTCCCTTATCCCAAAGTGATTTAGCCAATCCTCCACCGGCACCAACTGCTGTAGCTAAAGCTGTGCCTTTACCAACGCTTCCGCCTGCAAGAGGTGAAATTATTACACCGGCAAGAGCACCGGCACCAGCACCGATTGCAACATCTTTACCGTAATCTTTTGCAACATCCATTTTTGTTCCGCCGATTAGTCTTCCTGTATTATCATCAGTTTTGATTACAGCGGAAATTGGTATTTGAAT
>JBKUMA010000045.1:0-8892 GCA_046955055.1 Candidatus Gastranaerophilaceae bacterium | reverse complement strand
AGAAAGAATAAATATTGCGTAAAAGGACTGCAATACAAATTTCTTTCCTATTTTATTAAACGCTAAAAACATAAACGGAATATTCAAAATAAAAATCAAAATACCTAGATTATATTTTGTAAGATAGCTTGCAATAATTGAAACACCGACAATACCGCCGTCAATAATGTTATTAGGTACCAAAAAACCTTCAAGTGCAAATGCGGCAATAATCGGACCAAGAGTTAAAAAAATTATTTTTCTGAGTATATTAAAAAAAACTTTCTTTCGTGTTAACGGCATTTTAGACCTTACCTGATTCTTCTGTTGCATCACTTTTTCTTATTGTAATAAAATTATTTATTTTAAATATTGTTTTTTTATCTTCATCCTGCACCTTTTTAACGCCGAGAATATTCTCTAAATCTGCTTTAAGAGTAACAAGATCTTCATATTTTTTCAAAGAACCGTCAATTGCAATAGAAACATCCCCGGTTTCTTCGGAAACAACAAGACAAGCAGCATCACTTGTTTCTGTCATACCTATTGCGGCTCTGTGGCGTGTTCCGTATTTCCAGCTCAGTTTAGGGTCTTCTGTCAAAGGAAGAAGCACACCTGCTGAAATAATTTTTTCACCGTCAATAACTACAGCACCGTCGTGAAGCGGAGTATTAGGGTGAAAAATAGTTAATATTAACTCTGTTGAAACATCAGCATTCAATTTGGTACCTACATCAGAATATGTATGGCTTAAATCACCTTGAAATACAATCAATGCACCTGTATGTGATTTTGAAAGATACTTAACTGATTCAACAATCTCTTTCACGACATTAATTTCATTATCTCTTTTCTTATTATTAGGAGCAAAGGCCTTACTTATAAAATCAACCTGTCCCAAAAAGCCCAAAAATCTTCTCAATTCAGGCTGGAAAATAACGATTAAACTTACAGTAACAAGAGTAACAATAGATTTTAAAAACATACCGAATATTTTCAAATCCAATCTTACTAACACTTCACTGAAAACCCAAACAAAAACAATGATTAATAAACCTTTAACGAATTTTTCTGATTGAGTATTTTTAATAAACTTTTTGTAAGCAAATAATAAAATCACTACAAGAAAGACGATTTGAATTACATCTGTCCAATTTAAAGACAAATCTAACGCTGCGAACTGTTGAAGTATGTAAGCAAAAATATCGTTCATCAGTTTTTAAACCTATCCGGAATTACATCATGAGAAATCAAATCTTCTAATGTCTCTCTCTTTACTATCATATCAGATTGTGAATTATTTACAAGTACCATAGCAGGTTTTTGTACCCTGTTATAATTAGAAGCCATTGAATAATTATAAGCACCTGTGTTGAAAACGCAGAGTATATCACCTTCTTCAAGTTCAGGCAGTTTAATATCTTTTATTAAAATATCTCCTGACTCACAAAATCTTCCTGCAATAGTCACTGTTTTTGCTAATTCTTGTAAAGGTTTATTAACAATTTCCGCACAATATTCAGCCCTGTACATACTTGGTCTTGCATTATCAGCCATACCGCCGTCAACGGCTTGGTATGTTTTGCCTTTAGGAACTTGTTTAGAACTTCCTAAAGTGTAAAGCGTTACACCGGCAGTAGAAATAATACTTCTACCCGGCTCCAAGAATAAAGTCGGAGGTTCTATACCGTATTTTTCTATGGATTTTTTTAAACTTGTGATTATTTTATCAGCGATTTCAAATGTTGAAGGCGGAGCATCACAGTCAGTATATTTAACACCTAAACCACCGCCGACGTTAACCTCATCCAGTTTAAGAGAAAACTTTTCATCTAATCTTGCAAGTTCTTTTACCAAAATTTCTATTTCATCAGCATATATTGTTGTTTCAAATATTTGTGAACCAATATGAGCGTGCAATCCATGAAGTTTCAAATTTGTATATGTATTTAGAATTAATTCAACAGCTTCATCAATTTGAGTCAAATCAAAACCAAATTTTGAATCCAAGTGTCCTGTTTGAATGTATTCATGTGTATGACATTCTATACCAGGGGTAATCCTCAAAAGAATATCAACAACTTTGTTATGGCTCTTTGCAATTTCATTTAAAAGAGAAAGTTCAAAGAAGTTATCAACAGAAATTCTGCCAACACCAAGTTCAATTGCTAAAGTGAGTTCATCATATGACTTGTTGTTACCATTAAACAACACTGTTGACATATCAACACCTGCTTTAAAAACAGTATAAATTTCGCCAGCAGAAACAACATCAAACCCAAAGCCTTCGCTTGCTATTAGTGCAGAGGTTGCCATTGTACACAATGCCTTGGAAGCGTACATCATTTTAACTTTATCATATTTAGAAAAAGCCTCTTTATAATCCTTGCAGATACTTCTTACAGTAGCTTGATCAAGAACATACAAAGGCGTTTCATATTTTTGTGCCAAATCAATTAAATCACAACCGCCTATTTCAATATTACCGTTTTCATTAACTTTATATGTAATCGGTTTTAGTGACTGGTTCGTACTGTGCATATTATTATCCTCTTTTGTCTCTTCTATATATTTAAAATACCATAATCAAAAAGAAATATAAATAGATTAAATATACTATTACCTTGACAAAAAATGCAAAATAGTAAATAATGAAAAAATATAAAAGGAGGCATATTATGTATGAAAAAGCTTTAAAATTTTGCCCCCCCCCCGCAAGGCGAGCAGAGGCAAGAATGTAGTAATTGAACCAACAGAAATTTTGAGTTTGCGTTGTTATCGTGAGCGGTGCCATTTATCGCAAGGCACAAAGTTTGCATTTACTTTAGCGGAAGTTTTAATTACTTTAGGAATTATTGGAATAATTGCAGCATTGATAATTCCTGCATATACTCAAAATCAAAAAAATAAAGCAACTGCTGCTAAACTTAAAAAAACTTACTCCACTATAGAAAATGCACTTAAAATGGCTGAAGCTGAGCACGGACCGATGAATAACTGGGATTTGGCGGATAGTACAAATTTTACTAAGAATTATATAGCTCCCTATGTGCAATACTACGCATACTATCAAAAGAATAGTCATGACTCCAATTCTGCAATGTGCATTGCTTCCCCCTCAGAAGCTAAGAAAATTTACATATGGATGAATGGCGTCGGAATGAGTTACCCTGTATCTGAACACACATCATCTATTAAATTAAGCAACGGTGCCTGCATAGGATTTAATAACCTTACTACAAATAATAAACTTTTATACATAGACATAAACGGAAATGAAAACCCGCCTAACACAGCAGGAAAAGATTTATTTATATACTACTTTGATAAAAACTATTTTATTAAACCAGTTGGAAATAATTTAAATTTATCTGATGATGATTTAATAAATTCTACTACAACGTATGCGTGTAATAAAAAATCAAGCGGAGGCGGATATTACTGTGCTGAAAAAATAATGCGTGACAATTGGGAGATTAAATATTAATTATCGCGAAATAATAATTACTAATATTAAACAGAAATATACCATTAAATTTCGAGCCTGAAACAGTCTGAAATAAAACGGTGCTGTAGGTTCTAATTTTAGGCATTTCCAATTATCTAAAGGATAATTATACCATTTTGCTTTGGGAAGACTTGTTTTGTCCTCATTGTAAGATTTCATATACCCATGTAACATAACAGCCAAAGGCATTGTAAGATAAGTTAAAAACAAGGCATTATTATTCGTTTTAACAGCAAGAAGTCCAATCATAAAATAACCAATTAAATAAATAAAAGATAAAACTTTTAAAGCACTTTTTTTATTACCTATACGACAGCATAAAGTTTTTTTATGAGAAGTCATATCACCGTCAAAGTCAAGAAGAGTGTGAACATACAAAAGCCCTATAGTAAACATTACAACAGCAATTGATAATATGAATACGTCTTTTGAAAAAGTTTTTGTCATAACGTAATAAACACCTTCAAAAAGCAAAGGTCCAAATGCCGTTCCAACAGCTATTTCACTCAAACCTATAGTCGAAAGCCTTGCATATAAAAGAGTAATTAAGCCGCCAATGAATGCCAGGCCAATTACAGGCAGTCCTGTTCTGAAAGTTAAAAACACTCCAGTCAAAACAGCAATACTGCAATAAAAAATTACAACACATAAAAGGTCATTCAAACTTGCTTGACCCTTTTTAATATATTCACATTTACATTTTTGTGCAGAATTTAAAAACTCTTCGTCTTTGCACAAAAGCTTATAATCAACATAGTCATCAAATAAATTTGTTGCCAGATGAGCCATAGAAATTCCGATTAACGCCACTAGACCGTTTAAAATATCACCGTTGTGCTTTAAACCATAGACAAATATAACAAGCCATGACATCAGAGTCATAGGCAGAGAAAAGATACGTGAATTTTCTAACCAAAAAGTTATACGTTTTATCATTTTAATAAACTTCCCATACCAACAACAGACTCATAACTTGCTCCGGCTTCTAATATTTCTTCTGCAGTAAGTCCAAAAAGAGTTACAAGACCGTAAACATCTTTATCCCCTTTTTTCAAAAGCTCAACAACAGCCTTAACGGCCTCATCCCTTGTCAGACGAGAAAATCTGTCATTTATTCCTAGATGTAAACTTCTTTTCTTAGCTTTTCCCATTAGCACTTACCATATTTTCTAAACCCACGCCCATGGCAAGAAGTGCAGCACCTATCATGCCTGAATAATTTCCTGCACTTGCTTTTACAACTTTAAATGGTGTTGTAACTATTTGAGAGTTAGCTTCTCTTTCCAGATAATCCGTATCCACAAATTCTGCCATAGAACCAGAAAGAACTATAACATCCGGGTCAAACAAATTTGCTAACCCTATAATACCGTTCAAGATATCTTCCTGCCAGACCTCTAAAATCTTTGCCATCATTGGTCTGGACTTATTTTCTATAACATCGTACGTTGTAATATCAGGATCACCTGAAATTTCTTCCGCAGTTTTCTTCAAACCTGTACCAGAAGCATATGCCTCAAAACAATCATAAGAGCCGCAGGTACATTTTCTATGCTTATCTGAACGCATTTTGAAATGCATTTCACCTGCCGCACCTTTTTTGCCTTTGTATAAAACATTATTTAAAATTATTCCCCCGCCTACACCTGTGCCAAGCGTAAGCATAATCGAATAAGGCATTCCCTTTGAAGCACCAATAATATGTTCAGCCCAGGCTGCAGCATTTGCATCATTCTCTACAAAAACAGGCTTTTTACTTAAAGCTTGAAAATCCAATGTCGGATATTCTTTTGCAATATTACCTGTTGAGCCAATTACACTTGTATTTTCATTATTAACAGCACCCGCTGTTGCAAAAGCGATTACATCAACATCATCTTCATATCTTGATATTATGTCTTTGAGAACCTCTTTTATACCTTCAAAAGTTTTAGGAGTAGGTCTTTTTTCAATTTCACCGATAATTTCACCATTATTATTCACAATGGTATTATAAATTTTTGTACCGCCTACATCAATTGCAAGTGCTTTTTTGTTCATATAATATCCTTAAATCAAATAATATTAATTCTAGCACAAACAGGTCTGGTTAATCATCATTAAAAAAATCTTTTCCTAATAAATTATTTAATTCTTCAAAAAGCTTTTCTAATGGAATTTCTAAACCATTTGATATTTTATATAAACTCGATAAAGTAACATCATTACACAATCCAAGTTCAATTTCTCTCCAAGTAGATTTAGACATTTCTGCTTCTGCAGAAATTTTATATATTGTTTTATTTTTGTCAAGTCTGTGTTTTTTTATAATACTTCCAAGACTTTTCATAAGTTCAATATTATTTTTTTCACCCTGTTGCATGTATATAATCTTAATGCTAAACTCTTGATAATAGGTTGCCACAGCAACCTATTAAAGGAGGTAATTTATGGTGAAAAAAGCATTTACTTTGGCGGAAGTTTTGGTTACAACGGCTATTATTGGGATTGTAGCTGCTATTATTCTTCCTTCTTTAATTAATGACTATCAACAAAAAGTTTACAAAGAAACATGGAAAAAAGCTTATTCTGAAATTTCAGGAATAGCTCTTCAAATGTCTTATGACTATGAAGTTAGTACTCTTAAAGATATCTTTGAGATTGAAAAAGGCAAAAATCCCGATTTACCTGAACAGCAAATTTCTAAAAATATATTCAGTAAATACTTCAAAAATTCAAAAATAAATTGTAACGGGGAATGTGATAATAGTTGGAAATGGGGTTGTAAGGGTATTATTTCCAATTATGGACCTAAAGGAGAGATGTATTATAACGGATTTAGATATTTAAATGGCGATTTGACAGGGTATTGGGTAATCGGTTATTTTGGACAGATTTGTGTTCAAACATCGAATTATACATTTTTTGGAGAAGCTCCAATGGGTTCTTATTCAAGAATAGGGACTTTCGTAGTTGATGTTAATGGAATAAAACCGCCAAATATAGTTGGCATAGATATGTTTGTTTTAAATATTAATGATTTATTAAAAGGAAAAGCTGCAGGAGAAAATGATTTTTATTCAGGTGATAACTATGCATGTGATAAAAATGCAAAATATGCAGGAATGGCATGTTCTTCTGAATATTTAAGAAAATAAATTTCTCTGAACAAACCTCTTTGTAATAAGCTGTGGACGTGTAATCGCAGAACCAATAACCACACAATGTGCACCAAGTTCAAAAGCCTTATCTACTTCATAAGGTTCCCATATACGTCCCTCTAAAACTACAGGTTTATCCGTTTCTTTAACCAGTTGTTCCAACAATTCAAAATCAGGACCGTCAGGTCTGTTTTGAGAAAACTGAGTGTAACCTGATAATGTTGTTGACAAAATATCTGCACCTAATTTTGCTGCATTAACACCTTCTTCAACAGTAGAAATATCAGCCATTGAGATACGTTTGTTAATTCTAACGTATTTTATAAGTCCTTCAAGCGTGTCACCGTCTGGTCTAGGGCGTGAAGTTCCATCAAATGCAACAATGTCAGCACCTGCGTTAATAAGTTCTAATACATCCTTAATTGTAGGAGTAATATAAACAATTTCCTGCCAATTTTGAGGAATAACATCAGGCTTAGTCAAACCTATTACAGGCACATCAAAAAGATGTTTAGCATTTTTAACATCTCTTGTCCCTGCAACACGCAAACCGCCTGCACCGCCTTTAACAACAGACTTCATCATTGCTGCCATACATTTTTCCAGATACAAAGGCTCACTAGGCATTGCCTGACAAGAAACCACAACTTTATTTTTCAAACGATTAATAATATCCATAGATGTATTATAACGTAAAAAAATTATTTAGTGTATAATAAAATATAAAATTAGAGAATGAGGGTTGAAAAAATGAAGAAAAGTGTAATCAAATATCCGTTTCTTACAGAAGATGTAGAAATATACGAAAGAGAGAACGGTCATAAAATAGTTTTAGCACGCAAAGAAGGCGACCTTGTTAATGTCAGCACCTGGGTAAAGACCGGTTCTATAAATGAAGATGACAAAAATAACGGTATTTCTCACTTTTTGGAACACCTAATGTTTAAAGGAACCCACAAACATAAAGCGGGCGAATTCGACAAAATCCTTGAAGCTAAAGGTGCCATAGTTAACGCAGCAACCTGGAAGGATTACACTTTTTATTACGTAACACTGCCTAAAGGTGCTCAAGACAAAGATTTGTATCTTGCGATAGAACTTCATGCCGATATGATGATTGATCCAGTATTGCCTGAAGAAGAAATCGGTGCTCCTTTTGACTTAAATGACAGCTCTGTAACTGATAAACGCGAACGCCATGTTGTTATTGAAGAAATCAGAATGAGAAAAGACCAGAACTGGACAAAGGTCTACAATGCCTGCAACTTCAATATGTATACAAAACATCCATACAAACGCGATGTAATTGGAACTCCTGAAATCATTTCACAGGTAACTCAACAGGAAATTATGGATTACTACAAAACTTTTTATTCGCCTGAAAATATGACAACTATTATTATAGGTGATTTTGACAAGGAAGCTGTTTTAGAAAAAGTTGAAAAAGAATTTGACTTTAAAGGACGTCCAAACGCTCCTCAAAAGTCACGTGAGATTGACAAACCAACAGAAAAAACAGTATTTATTGAAAATCAATCAAAAGTTAATACATCATACCTAATGCTTGGTTATCTGGGGCCTAAGGCAAATAATTTAAAAGAAAATATTGCACTTGATTTAATAAGCATAATCCTAGGTGAAGGAACAAGTTCAAGACTTTACCAAAAATTAATTGAAAAGCAGCCTGAACCTGTATTTAATATGGTTAGTTCTGAACATTATCAGTTTAAAGACGGCAACAATTTCTTTATTCAAGCTAATTTTAAACCTGAGAAAAAAGAAATTGCTATAGAGCTTATTAAAAAAGAAATAACTAATCTTTTAGACAATAAAATCAGCAGTGAAGAACTTTTAAAGGCTAAAAAGAAGATTAAATCACGTTTTGCTTTTGCTGCTGAAACAGTATCGGAAATCGGTGAAACTATCGGTTATTATATGACTGTTTGCGACGACTTAAAACTAATAGAAGATTACTTAAAAGATGTTGAAGACATAACAATTGAAGATTTGGAAAACACTATCAAGACTTACTTAAATCTTGATAATGCTGTTATCTCGCTTTTAGAACCTGAAAAAATGTAATTAATTATTTAACAATAATTTTACCAACTTTCAGAGAATATTGGTCTAAAGAACAGATTAACTCTTGAATTTTGCTGTCCAAAAATTCGACATAAGTTAAAAGATAATAAGCATTGTCGTTATTTTCAACAGAATCCGCAAGTATTTTAGTTAAGTTAGAAATTACATTGTCCTTAGACTCAA
>JBKUMA010000044.1:0-8894 GCA_046955055.1 Candidatus Gastranaerophilaceae bacterium | reverse complement strand
ACCCTAATCTTTAGTTTATAACAATATTAAAAATTTAAATCATTTAATTAATGGAAATAAAATTAAAATTATCTTGAAAAATTGTGTTGAATCTCTTCTAAACTGTCACCGCCGAATTTTTTAAGAAATTCGTTTATTAAAACACATGCAATTCTTGCCTCTGCAACAACGGCACAGGCTTCAACAGCACAAGTATCGGAACGTTCAAAATGGGCTTGTGTCTGTGTCATGTCTTTACTATCAACAGTATTAAGCGGTTTTTTCATTGTTGGTATTGGCTTCATAACAGCAGTAATAACAATATTCTCTCCGTTTGTCATTCCGCCTTCAATACCGCCGGCATTGTTTGTTTTGCGGATTATCTTGCCGTTTTCATAAAAAATTTCGTCATGAAATTCACTGCCTCTCATTTTGTAAGCGTGATGATTTCCTATTGATACAGATTTGACAGCAGGAATGCTCATTACAGCCTGTGCAATAAGTCCGTCTATAGCCCTGTCCCACTGAACATGAGAACCGAGACCCACAGGAAGATTTTCATAAATGACTTCAATTTTTCCGCCTAAAGTGTCGCCTTCTTCTTTTGCTTTGTCAATTTCTGCGTGAAATTCTTCTTCTGTTTTGCCGTTTCCGATTTGTAAAATATTGGAGTAACCTTTTATATTGAATTGTGCAAGTAACTGTTTTGCCACAGAACCAACAGCTACTTCAATAGCAGTTTTGCGGGCACTGGAACGCTCAAGAATGTCCCTTAAATCATTTCTGTTATATTTGATACTTCCGGCATAATCTGCGTGTCCCGGTCGGTATGATGTGAATGATTTTTCATCAGTAAAATCTTGAGGTTTTTCACTCATAATTTTTTGCCAATTTTCAAAATCTTTGTTTTTAATAACGAGTGTAATAGGAGAACCTAGAGTTTTTCCAAACCTTACGCCGGATGTTATTTCCACAGTGTCGGTTTCGATTTTCATTCTGCCGCCTCTGCCGTATCCTTGCTGGCGTCTTTTTAGTTCTTCATTAATAATGTCAGGGTTTATATCAAACCCTGACGGTATACCTTCTATTATTGCGGTTAAGCATTTTCCGTGACTTTCGCCGGCTGTTAAATATCTGAAATTGCTCAATATTCACGCTCCTATTTTGCGTATTTAAGGAAGATTTGTTCTTTTGTCTGCATTAATTCTTCTGTAATAAGCCATTTGCCGTTAGGTTGTTTTTTTACAATCATGTAAGTTTTCAATTTGTAAGTTTCACCTTTAGGCTGGCGAAGAGAGCTTACTTTGTATGCTCCGTTTCCTGCCGGTGCAACACTTATATTAGAATAAGTATTTTTATAGCCTCTCATTTTTGCTCCGGCTTGACCGAGTTTCATTTGTTTAATATAAGTTGCTGTATTTGTTGCAACGTTAACAAGTTCACCGTTAGGCTTAACAACCTGTCTGATAATTTTTGCATTTGGTGAATACATTGTTGTGATAGACGGATTGTAGCTGTTTGCCGCAGCAACATAGCTGTTAAAGAATTTTAAAGCTTCTTGTGAATCATCTGCAAATGCCTTTAATCCTACACATATAAACAAACCGAATATCATTAAAACTGATAATATTTTTTTCATCTTAATTTTTCTCCTTCTAACTCACTTACATTTGTATAACGAAATACAGTGAGAATATGTTCAGATTATATCATATAAAAATAAGATTGTCATTAAACTAAATATGTAGTATAAATAGGACTATGAGTATGCAGGTTTTATCGGAATATCTTGAATTTTTGGAAATAGAAAAAGGTCTTGCAAATAATACAACAGAAGCTTACAGACGTGATTTGACAGATTTTTTGGAATATTGTGCCGAAAAAGGCGTGAATAGTCTTGATTTAATACAGAGAAACAATATCAATAACTATATTAGAATGTTGAGAGAAAAAGACTATACGCCGGCAAGTGTTAACCGTAAAATAGCCTCATTTCGAGGATTTTTTAAATGGCTTTGTGCAAATGAAATATGTTCAACAAACCCGGCTTTGACTCTTGAACAGCCTAAAATGCCTCAAAGACTTCCTAAAGTAATGACAGTTCAGGAAATTGAAACAATATTAAATCAGGATTTGGATAAACTTCAAAAGGTAATTGTTGAACTTTTATATGGCTGCGGTTTGAGAGTTTCAGAACTGGCTAATATGAGAATAAATGATTTTGACTTAAAAGGGAAATACCTTCAATGCACAGGCAAAGGCTCCAAGGAGCGAATTGTCCCGCTGGGTTCAAAAGCAATTCAAGCAATTACGGAATATCTGCCGGAACGCGATTTTTATATAAAAAAATTCAGAATAGATACAAAAAGATTTTTGATTGACGAAAAAGGCAATCTTGTAAATCGTCAGGAAATCTACACTTTTATAAGAGAACAAGGCAAAAAAATTCACAAGACAATATCACCGCATACGCTTCGTCACAGTTTTGCAACCCATTTATTGGAAAACGGTGCGGATTTGAGAGTTGTACAAGAACTTCTTGGTCACAGTGATGTTTCTACAACCCAATTATACACTCACATTTCTAAAAAAAGGTTAAAAGAAGTTTACTTTACAATAAACGGCTGAACGTGATAGTATTTTTGTATGTTAGAGTTATTTGTAACAGGGGCAGAAAAGAATTCGGGAAAAATTCTTGTAACAGCCGGATTGGCTGCAACAATGCAGAGTCTTGGTTATTCTACAGGGGTGTATAAACCTGTAGAAACTTCCGCTGTTATAAAGAACGGTTATATTCAATCTCCTGATTTGGCTTTTGTAAAGTTTTGCGATCCTTATATTAAAACATATTTCACATATCTTTTGAAATCTAAATCTTCTCCTCTATTATCTGCAGCCGCTGAAAAAACTCTGATTGATAAAAACAAAATATTGCAGGATTACCAGAGTCTGACAGATTTGAATGAATGTATGATTATAGACGGCAACAACGGGCTTGCAACACCTTACGGAAAAAATTTCTTAGAAAAAGATATGGTTCAGTCACTCGATGTTCCTCTTTTGTTTGTAATCTCGCCTTATACGTCTTCAATAAATAATGTTATTATGAGTATAAATCAGGCTGAGTCTAGCGGTATAAAACTACGCGGTGTCATAATAAATGATTATCCGGAAAACCCTCAGGATATGGATATTAAGTTGCTGCCGAAAATGATTGAAGAATACAGCAGTGCAAAGGTTATGGGAATTCTTCCTTCACTAAAAAATTTCAGAATGATTAATCCTAATGATATAATTACAAATATTCTTTCAGGTGTTGATATAGAGGGCATTTTTCAAATCCGTATAGCAAAGTTGAGTATGTAGTATTTAGTTTTGTAACATTATATACAAAGTATATACAAATAAAGTCAATTTTTTCTTAACAAACTTTTTTATATTAATATAAAGAGGTATAATTAAGCTATGGATAAGAGAGTTGATTACGAGCAAAAGACTAAACATCGACGCGAAGGCGGCGAGGTTAAAGACCAGTTGAATACTGGTAATCAAGTGTTTACCGTAATTGAAAAT
Organism: Candidatus Gastranaerophilaceae bacterium; assembly: GCA_046955055.1. Lineage (GTDB taxonomy): Bacteria > Cyanobacteriota > Vampirovibrionia > Gastranaerophilales > Gastranaerophilaceae > JBKUMA01. Next base: position 5,342 of record JBKUMA010000044.1, on the reverse strand, counting down.
GAAACTAAAGTTGATGAAAAGGTTCAGGAAAAAGAATTGAAACCTTCTCATGCAACAAATCCGATTGCTAAAAAATGGGTTGAGTTTCAGCATGAAAAAATCGGTAAATTCTCTGTGAAGGACTTATTTAAAAAATAGCTGTTTCTTTATGTACCAAATAAAAAATCAAATTTATTCAGATTTTTCAAAAACGCAGAAGTCGGCTCTGTGTAATTTTTTGCGTGCACTTGTAAAGAAAACTCCTGATTTATCGGTAGAAGATATTTTGGAAAAGTTTGTTGACGATGAAAATTATTACTTTGAAATAAACAATCCGCATTTTGAGTTTTTAGAAAATTATCTTGATGAAGAACAATTTTTAAAAGACACAACTCTTTACTTAAAAGAGTGCCGGAAATACTATGATTACAAGAAAAAACAGGAACCAATTATTCAAGCACAGAAAGAATTTGAAAAGAAAAAACGCAAATTTTTGCAGGAAGTTAAAATGGGGCATGAGCCTCCGACAAAAAAACAGCTTTATTATTACGATCGTTTATGCAAAAAATATAATATTGAGAAACAGGAATTAACATCAAAGCTTGAAGCAAGAGATGAGATAGACAGGATTATAAATGAACATTCAAGAGATAGTAAAAATTTTGATTGATGCCGGTATAGAGCCAAATGAGGCTAATGTTGAAGTAAAAATGTTAATCGAACATTTTTGCGGATTCGGCGTGAAAGATATTATTATGGGCAAAAAACTTGATAGTGAAAAACTCAATATTGTAAAAGAAAAGGCTGAGTTACGTGCAAAAACCAGACAACCTGTTCAACACATAATCGGCTTTGCTGATTTTATGGGTGAGAAATTTATAGTTAATCCTTCTGTACTCATTCCTCGCGATGAAACGGAAATTCTTGTTCGTAAAGCAATTGATGTCATAAATGAGAATAGTTTTAAAATGGCTCTTGATATAGGTACTGGTTCGGGCTGTATTGCATGTATGGTTGCAAAGTACACAAATTGTCAGATAATAGGTCTTGATATTTCAAAAGATGCACTGAATACTGCTCTTGATAACGCCTCAAGGTTAAATCTTTTTAATAAAGCAATTTTTAGAAAATCAGATATATTTTCTAACGTAAAACCTGGTGAAAGTTTTGATATAATTATCTCTAATCCGCCGTATATTCCGCCTTGTGAAAAAGAAAAAATTCAGACAGAAGTGAAGTTTGACCCTGAAAATGCTTTGTTTACAAGTGATGAAAAGGGGTTGGAATTCTATGAAAAAATTGCTAAGGGTGCTTTCAAAGTACTAAACAATGGCGGCTATTTAATGTTTGAACTTGGTATTGGTCAGTCAGAAGATGTTAAGTCTATTATGGAAAATTGTGGATTTAGCGGTATAGAAATCATAAAAGATTTAGCAGGAATTGATAGGGTAATATCAGGCCGCTTAAATTAATTCTAATAGCAAAAATAAGTTTTAAATAAAAAGAAGCCGACACCCCTTTTGAGGATATCGGCTTCCTTAGGCAAACGAATAATGTAAATTACTGTTTGGCTTTACTAAAGGTTGTTACCAATCGGATTATTCGGGTTATCGGAAAAGTGTGATTTTCCTCTACCTTACGGGTTAGGTCACTTCGTGACACGTCACCCTACCGAAAATCCGCTATTCAGAGCAGCCAAATGCAATAGTAACGTGTTCTCTTGGATTAACTGCAGATATTTTGTATCCGCGAGGGTCAACAAGGTAAGCAAATTCGTCGCCTGTAGTTTGGAATAAGCCCATAGTACCTGCTAATGCTGTTCTTGTTACGTCGATAGGAGCTTTAACTGTTTCCCAGATACCGTCACCCAAGTTACGAGCAGCAGCACCGAATTGTCCTTGGAAAGCGTGTCCTAACATATAACCTGCGTCATTTGATACGTTTTCAACTGCGTTACCCACGTTAGCGATAGCACCACCTACTGTTCTACCGGTTATACCAACTAGTGAACCTGCAAGTGTAAACGGAGCTTCAACTAATCTTGCAACAGGGTTAACTTGTTTTGATTTGTTAACTTGTGCTTGTAAGATTTGTTTAGGTAAGTTAGCTTTGCAATCGCCGTTTTTGATTGAAGTGAATGACAATTTCAAAGCACCTTTATCACAGCCTGAAGGTCTAATAACTTCAACAACCTGACCTGTTACGGTAGAACCGCAAGGATAAGTTACGCCGTTGATTGTTACGTCTTCAAGAGTGTTAGCTCTGAAGTATTGACCTACGTGAGAAGATTTAGCTGTTAATTGGTCTATCATTGCTAATTTTAATGTAGGGATTTTAACGATTTCTTCGTTTTCAATGAAAGCGTTTTTGTTTACAGGACAAGCAGGGCAGATATCGTTAGCAGTTTTAGGGTTAGTATCGTAACCTAAAGCTACACGAACTGTTTGCATCATAGACGCAACGTCAGCACGGCTTGCTTCTCTGTTTGGCATAATCATGTTAGGGTTAGGACTGTCTTTTAAAGCACCGTTTTCAAGTGATTTAGCAACAGGGATTCTAGCCCAGTTAGGAACTTGAGAACCGTCAGCATATCTGCTTAAGATTTCATCAGCTTTACATTGGTCGATATCGCAAGTCATACCTTTAGCGATAGTAGATAAAGCTTCAGCTCTTGTTACAGGATGATTTGGTTCAAATTTACCGTTTGGATAACCTGCTAAAAGGTCTTCATCAACGGCCTTAGCAATAGCAGGGTTAGCCCAGTTGCTTGTAGGTACGTCTTTGAATAAGTTTTCGCGAGGCATATCGCATTTATCTAAATTAAATCCTTTTACAAGGATAGTAGCAAATTCTGCACGGGTAATATTTCTTGTTGGTTTGAAATATCCGTCAGGGTAACCTACTACAACGTTATTAATAGCTAATTTGTCGATGTCGCATGCTGCCCAGAAGTTTTGCGGAACGTCGGGAAATGAGCATCCGCCTAAGTTTGCAGCAGCACCTGTAACGTTGCAAGGTGAGCTTGGTATTTCGTAAGGAACGAAAGATTTTCTAATAGCATCAATTGAGTTTGATGATTGGAAATCGATAGGACAGTTGTTACCATCCATTAATCTTTCATTTCTGTCGATTGGAATACCGTTGTGACGAGTAGGAGCTTCATTCAAACATGGCATTTGAGTTGCAGCACCTGTAATTTGTCCGTCAGTAGCGACAGTAACACCGCCAACGTTAGCGTTTAATGTGCTAGGTGAACCTAACAAAGCAGTTTCTGTTGTGAAAAGTGAACTTGCAGGGTGACCTACATAGTTGTTAGCACCATAAATTGCATTAGGGTAGCCGTAAACTTGTTTCATGTCTTGTCTGTCAGGTTTACCTGTACCTGGACAGATTGCACATGCAGGTTCAGCAGGACCATCACAGCTTACTTCATCATTACAACCGCAATCAGATTTTTTCTTTTCGCAAGGGTCGCAAGGTGTGTCGCAAGGGTCAGCCTTTTTGCAATCGCAATCAGGCATAGCTTTTTTGCATTTTGTACAAGTGTTTGGTTTCACTGTTTCGCATGGACATGCAGGACCTGTTACAACCGGTAACGGTTCAGCACATGGTGCCGGTTGTACCGGCTGTGAGCATGGACAAGCCGCCATTGCTTGATTCAAGGAACACGTTGCTATTCCAACGGCAATTGCAGCTGCCACAGTAAGTTTTTTAATAGTCATTTTTACCTCCTTGTGTTATGGGCTTTTTTAACTAAAAACCCCAAAAATATTTTTAAAAAACAAACTAATACTAGATTATGTACTTTCTTTTTCTGTTTAAACATTGCCAAAAGCGGTTATCCACGTAGGCAGTTTTGTAAATTGACATTCCCGCAAGATTTGGGTTATGATTTCTTTGTGAGAAGTTTTATGTTTAAAAAGATTATCTTGGCTTTGTTATTTGTCGCAATAATTTCTTGTGGCTGCGGCAAACAAAAAGTTGTAAACGATGATTTTGCAACTATAGTTAAACGTGACAAATTGATTGTAGGCGTCAGAGATGATGCCAAACCGTTCGGTTACAGAGATAATCAAGGTAAACTTGTAGGTTATGATATTGATTTGTCAAAGGAAATTGCCAGAGCAATTCTCGGCAATGAGAACAAAGTGCAATATGTTCCTGTTACTGCATCTAACAGAATAATGAAGTTAAATACAGCGGAAGTTGATATATTAATTGCTGCAATGTCCGTAACTAATCAACGCCAGCAAATATTAGATTTTTCATTACCATACTTTATTGCCGGTCAGGCTATTATGGTAAACAGTGACAGTAGAGCAACTTCTATAAAAGATTTTTACGGCAAGAAAATGATAATAGTTTTCGGCTCTACAAGTGAAAAGAATTTAAGAATGAACGTTCCCGGCGTGGTGGTAATGGGGTATAAAACTTATCCGGAAGCATATCAGGCTTTAAAAGCAAGAAAAGCTGATGCTATGGTGGCAGATGATGCAATATTATTAAGGTTTACACTTTCTGACAAGTCAGTAAAATTGCTGCCGAAAAGATATTCTAAAGAACCGTATTCTGTTGCATTCAGAAAAGGTGAAGAATCAGCAAAGCTCCAAGAAAAAGTAAATTATATTCTTGAAAATATGCAAAGTTCAGGAAAGCTAAACAGACTTCAAGAAAAATGGGGAATAAAATAATATATTATAAATTGTTTTAATCCACTTCTTTTAAAATTACTATAGCTTGTTCTATTTCTGCCATTAAGTATTCAAGCTGCTGTTCAATATTATTAGAGTTATAAATATATCCAGCACCTGAGTATGCTAAATAAGGGTTATATTTTTCTGCTTCTGAACGTAAAAGAGATACTGATTTGCAATGCATGTTTACTTCCATCAATTTTTGAAAAGAAATATAACTGCTTTCAGGTTTGTTAGCATATTTATCTCTAAGATAATCACAATTTTTATTCAGAAAATACACTTTTGCCACAAATCTTTGGACGTTATCTTTATTTTCAATAGCATCATAAATTTTTTCAAGCATTGGTATAATTTCATTTATATCATTCAGGTATTGAGATGTCTTATCGGATTTTAGAATGATATTTACAAAAGCAGGATTATCTCTTGGAATCGGTTTTATTTCATTTGCAGAGTTAAAATTTTTGCTTTCTTCAAAAATGGGTTTTGCTTCTTTTTCTTCACTTGGAGTAAAGTTCTTTGACACATTAGGCAGAGTTCCAACATAACCTTTGCTTTCATCAGCGGCATTTGTATCCTTTTTTTTGCCCCAGGCAAAACAAGGACTTATCGTAAGAATTATAGCAAGACTTAAAACTAGTAATTTTCTCATACACTTATTATAAT
>JBKUMA010000043.1:0-8926 GCA_046955055.1 Candidatus Gastranaerophilaceae bacterium | reverse complement strand
GTATAATTGAAGGTGATATTATACCGCGTTTAATTGATGAATTGCCTGTAATTGCAGTTTTGGCGACCCAAGCAGAAGGCGAAACTGTTGTAAAAAATGCTCAGGATTTGAGGAATAAAGAATCTGACAGAATTAAAACTATTGTGCATGAACTTCAAAAGCTGGGTGCAGACATTCAAGAAACTGACGATGGCTTTATTGTTCACGGTAAAAAGACTTTGAAGGGCGGAACAGAAGTAGAAACTTATCATGACCACAGACTTGCTATGAGTTTGTATGTTGCAGGATTAATATGTCAAAAAAGCATATCCATAAACGGCTTTGAATGGGTTAATATCTCATTTCCGGAGTTTGATAACATATTTAACTCTTTATAATTATTACAGTTTCTTAACATAATTTTTCATAAAAGAGCAATTTTCTAATCTATAAATTTTTTATATATACAAGGTTAGGTTATAAATTATTGAAAGGTTTAGGTTAGGAAATGGCAGTACAAGGTTTAGGCTATAATCCCTATGGATTTGGCGGCAATTATAACAGCAGTACTATGAGTGACGATTTTTTGGCTAATCAATATTTTGGTCATAAGTACAGCGTAAATCCTGATTTATTAGGTGGTACTAATTACAATCAGCCAAAAGTTGACACATTTGAAAAACAAAGTTCTTCTAACACTGGCAAAGGTTTGTTACTAGGAGCCGGTGCAGGTATAGGCACAGGATTAGCTGTTAATCACTGGTATACAAACCCTGTTGGTGAAAAAGAATTATCAAAAGGATTTGCAAAACAATTTAGCAAAGAATACGGTGAAATTGTAAGAAAAAATGCTACAGAAAATGTATTCAAAAATCATAATGGTTTAACTTCAGAAATTATGAAAGAATTAGATGATTTTGCCTTCAACGGAGATGCTTCAAAATTATCTAAATCAGCAAAAAAATATTTAACAAAAGAAGGTTTGGCAGCTGATCAAACAGCAGTAGAAAACTGGATTAAAAGTGTAAACAATGAGGTTTCTGCAATTGTAGATCCTAAAGATATTTCATTACAAACTGAAAAATTACAAAAACTTGAATCTACAAAAACAAACTTGAAAGCTTTAACTGATAATAAAAAAGCTACTTTAGAAAAATTCTTAACAGAAAATGCAGACCACTTCGGATTAAAAGGTGCTGATGAAGCTGCTACAAAAGCAAATATTCAAAATTTCTTATCAAGAGATAGATTCAGAGCACTTGATCCAGCAAAACAGTTAGCTATGGAAAACGCAATCATTAAAAAAGCTGATGCACTTGGTTTGACAGGTAAAAATCCTGCTGAGACTTCAAAAAATATCAAAAACTACATAAACGAATTGCTAGCTAAAGCTGAAATGCAAAAAAATATAAATGGAAAAATTGCAACTCAAAAAACAGTTACAAAAAATGCAACACAAGTTTTAGATGAAGTATTCGGCTTATGGAGCAAAGACAGAAAAGCTTTCAAAGCTGGTTCAACAAAAGAAATTACTGAAGCTTGTAAAAAAGGATTATCAAAATTCAAATTTAACAAAGCAGGTAAATTCGGTGCTATCGCTGCAGGTGTTGTAGCATTGGGTGTATGGATGTTCGGCGGTTCATCTAATACTGCAAAAGCTTAATCCAAAGTAATGCAAAATCAAAAACTTAAACCAATAATTAAGGTTAACTCTAACAGTTAACCTTTTTCTTTTTTTATTGCCCTCAAGGCCCATTAAATTACTTATATAAACTGATAAAATGAATGTAATAAAGATAGTATCAGTTTATTACAAAATATAAAAAAGGTTTTATTATTGTTAACTTACAAGGTAAAGAAGGAGAAATTTTATGGATCAACATCATTTGGAAAAAATCAAACATAAAAAACATTTCTTTGTAAAAAGTTTTGTTATCAGTTTAGTTCTTTTGATTATTCTTTGCTTGATTGCGACATTCGGTTTTGATTTTATGGCTCAAATGTCTGAAAAATTATACGGACTTGATACGGAAGATTATGCAAAGGTATTTGTTACAGCCTTTGCTATATGGAAAATTCTTATCATACAGTTCACACTTGTTCCGGCAATTGCAATGCACATGATTGAAAAACATGTGAAAGAAAAAATCAAAAAAGGTATTGAATAATATATTTATTAAAAAGAGTAAAAAGAGCCTCGTAGTTTACGAAGCTCTTTTTTAAAGAAATTTATGCAGATTAAGATACTGACAATCTTAATTTTAATAATAATTCAACAAAAGGCATGTGCACAACAAACAGTATTCAATGTTCCGAGTGCGGACGTCACTCCTAAAGATGCAATTTTTTTACAACACGAATCCCAGTTTCGTCCCTGGGTTCCTGACGCATTTTGGGTAGGCACGCACTATAGTGCATACGGAATAGGGCATAATACTGAACTTGATGCAACTTTGTTTAATGTAGGTGCACCCACAACCAACCATATTGCACTTGGATTAGGATTTAAATCAGCCATGCCAATACCTGTATTAAAAGAAAAATTTCCGCAGCGTGAAGTCAAATTAACAGTTGGTTCAGAAGTATTAGTATCTATGGAAGGACGCGGAGTAGGTAACTGGACATATGCACACTTAAGCGGACGCGTGCCTAAATTAAACACAAGATTGACTGCAGGTGTAAGTGTGGGAACAAAACAAGTTTTCGGCAAAAATACATTTGATTTTATAGGTGCAATAGAACAGCCTGTTACTCCAAAATTAAACTTAATAGCAGATTGGTATTCCGGCACTGAAAACTTTGCAGGATTTTTAATTGCAGGATTCAGTTATAAACTGCCAAAAGATGTTAACCTTTACTGCGGTTATCAAATACCAAATTCGCCAAGAGTAGGAAATTCTGGATTAGTAATCGAGGTTTCTAAAATATTCGACACAAATAAACTAAAAAATAAAAATATGGGCTCAGTGGGACTCGAACCCACGACCAATTGATTAAGAGTCAACTGCTCTACCAACTGAGCTATAAGCCCATATCTATTTACAATTATTATTATAAACGGTAAATATAAATTATCAATATAATATATTATTACATCGTTGCATTTATTGCAGATTTATGAGAATATTAAATAATAGGGAGTTGTAAAGCATGAATTCACATGATGATATTAAAGTTATGATTATGGCTGCAGGAGTAGGTTCAAGATTAGACCCGCTGACACAATGCGTTCCTAAACCGCTTGTTCCTATCGCCAATAGACCTGTAATGGACATATTATTTGAAAAACTTACCGCTATTGGTGTAAAAGATGTTATAGCTAACACATATTACTTGGCGGAAAAAATTATTGACAAATACAAAAATAATAGTTTTGGCATTAATTTTAATTATATTAAAGAAGAAACTTTATCCGGTACAGCAGGCGGTTTAAAAAAATGCCAGCATTTCTTTGACAGAGATAAAGCTTTTCTTGTACTAAGTGCTGATGGGTTATCTAATGCTGATTTAATAAAAGGCATTGAAGCTCACAAAAATTCTAATGCAATTGCAACAATCGGTATTAAACAGGTTTCTGAAGAAGAAATTCCTCACTTTGGTGTTGTAGTTACCGACGATGACGGCTTTATAACTGAGTTTCAAGAAAAGCCTTCAATTGAAGAAGCAAAAAGCAACTATATTAATACAGGAATTTATATCTTTGATTATAAAATTTTTGACTACATCCCTGAGAATACGTTTTACGATTTTGCAAAAAATGTTTTCCCTGAACTATTGAAAAATAAAAGTATTAATACTTTTGAAATAAACGAATACTGGAGTGATATTGGCACTTTGGAACAGTATAAAATTTCAACAAATGATATTTTCAGCAACAAATGTACTTTTAATCATACTGATATAATAAAAACTCAACAAGGTGCATATATTTCCGAAACTAAAAACATAGATGAAACAGTTCAATTTATAGGCAATTCTACTATAGGACAAAATTGTTCTATCGGTAAAAATGTTGTTATAGAAAACTGTATCATATGGGATAACGTTAAAATCGGCGATAATTTATGCTTAAAAAACAGTATTATCGCTTCAAATTGCTCTATTTATACTGATTTAAATAATCAAATACTTGGAGCTAATCAGGCATTAGAAATAGTTAAAATTTAGTCTTGATTTTTTAATATTTTAATGCTAGTTTAGATATACAACCAGAACATCTGGGACTGTGGCGCAGCGGTAGCGCAGGGGACTCATAATCCCTTGGTCGTGGGTTCGAATCCCTCCGGTCCCAGATTTTTAATGGTCTTATTTTCTCACTTCCGAGCGAAAGTTTCTTCCCCAACTCGGGTAAGGTTAGGATGAGGAGCGGTTTCTCGCCAATATTTACCCCCGTCCGACAAATGTCCAATTTAAAGCAGTATTTCTAATGTTTCCCCAATTACCGCTCTTTTAGTAGTTATTTTCAAGTAATTGCCTGATTAGTAAATCAGACCTACAGACTAATTTTTCTTTATATATCCACTTAAATCTGAAAACTTTACAGAAATAGGGCTTGGAGGGTTATTTATGCTCTCTTTTTCAATATCTGAGAGTGGAGCACAAAAAGAAGAAAAAGAACCGATATTGATTTTAGACCTATGTAAGCTAATTTAAGACTAGAATTTTGACATTGTGAAGCCGATTGTATTGTTCCAATGAAAGGTTCAAAATCTGCATTGCTTGTGTTGGTAGACCGCAAAATTATCAAACCTTGTCTGAAATTTTCTCAAACCGTATGTTAATTCGCATTTTTATAATATTATATGTCAGTTAAAAATATAACTTGCCATGACATATCACCATAAGTTATAATTGTTTTTATCATGCCTGATTATATTGAATACAAAATTGAAAATAATAACATTCTTTCAAGTATAGACTCATCTATCAAAAAAGCTCGTGAGTTAGAACTTGGCAACTGTCCTTATGCAGTAGTGGTTCATCCGGAATGTTCCAAGAATTTAAAATTAGAAAATCTTACTTATTTACCCAAAGACGGTTTTAAAAGTATTCCGATTATCAAACACAGTAATGTCAGTACAAACTCATTTAAACTTGCGTATAATGAAGAAAGTTTAATCGAAATTATAAGATGTAAAAATTAATCTTAAAAACTTGCTACAATCCCAACCGCTTTTTAATTTCAATAAGAGTAAGCATATCAGGATAATATTGTTTACAATAATCATACGGAATCATAAGTTCAACCATTGATTTCAATTCTTTTGAAGCCGTTTCCCTGTCGTATAAATCATTTATATATGTATAAACAAGCATTGTTATAGAATTTGTTGAATAATCAAGAACAGAACAAGCTTCTGTATCCTGTTTTGCAACAGCTTCCTCTTTATTTGTTATCAATAAAGCTTTGCAATCAGCATTTCTTTTTTTCAAGAATTTAAACTTGCTAAACGGATTCTTGTTATTAACAATAAGCTTAGCTATCAAATCATCATCCTGGCAGATGTTAGCAGTAGTTATAACATTTAATTCTTTGTAATAATTATAAACACCAAATCCTGTTGCTGCAAGCAGTACAAGTATTAAAGCAACAAGTAAAACTTTTATTTGTACTTTCATTCTTAACTCCAATAATAAACTTCATCTATATTATAAACTATTTTTTACAGAACTTCAATACTAAAAAAGCAAACCTTAATGATTTGCTTTTTAATATTATAAAAAATTAATCGTCGTCATCTTCGCCTTTAATAACTTTTATGGCTTCTTCGCATCCTTCTTTATATGAATTCTCTTCGTCAGGAGAAAGTATATTCAACAGATGTAAAAAGTTTCCAACATGGACTTTTTCATCACCTGCAATTTCGTTTAAAAGTCGTTTTGCGTCTTCGTTATCGATTGACTCTTCCAATTCTTCGTAAAGCTGAATAGCTTCATATTCAGAAGCTATACTAAATCTTATGGCTCTGATAAGTTCTTCTTTTGTTAATTTTCTATCACTTTTTTTACAGCTAAACGGTGTAGCAAATTCCGGCATAGTATTTCTCCTTATTTAAATTTCACATTAAAATTTTTTATGAAATCCATAATATTGGAATGCGTATACTATCTATAATCAACAGGATATTAAATTATGCTGCTTGAGAATGATTTTTCAACTCTTTAAAGTTTCTTAAGCCCTCAACCCAATTTTCATTAAAATGAACATCATTTTCAACAATTTCTTTAGGGAATGTGGCATGATGAATTAATGGCAGCAAATCGTTTTCACAATATTCTACAGCCCCGAAATAGTCATCATCAGAATCATTGCATATAAAATAAGTTTTTCCGTCTTTATCCTGTCTTGCACCTACAATTGTAATTTCATGTCCGCCGACTACATCATTGTTTTTGTCAATAAATGTGTAACCTATAATTATATTTTCACCGGCTTTTATTGTATCAAGCAGTTGTTTTTTCAATGTTTCAAAATCAGATTCATAGCCGATAAGTTTACCGTTATCGTCTAATTTCTGGTTTGTAAGTGTAATTTTATTTTTGTCGGAAACTACAGATTCTGTAAATGTTTTTTCAAATTCAATCAAACCTGTATCCTGACTGCTGAACTTACCTGCACGTTTGTCAGTTAATGAGTTGTATGTTTGCTGCGACCCGACATTCATTAGAGTTGACTGCATTAATACGTCTACTACAGAACGTTCCATCGGGTCTTTATATTTAGTTTGGATTTGGGCACGTATAATCGCATTTTTGTCCGGTGCAAATTTTAGAACTGCTTTATCAAAATCTTTCATTTCATATGGAATTTCAAAAGCATTTAAAAGCCAGACTGCATCAAGCGTACTATCAGCAAGATTTGAGAGTTTAATTTCTTTTTCTACCGACATATTAACAGATGTAAGTCCTTCAACAAATCTTGTAAATTCTGCAGGATTCTTTTGTGCCATTGTAAACTCTATACTTGCAGCAGGACAAGAACCGGAAGTTTTAACATTTATATCATTTTCGGCCTTTTTAATTTCTAACATGCTACTCTTATTTTCAACTACTGCATCTATGGCTTTTTGTTTAAATTCTTTAGGAATGTCGCCGAATGTCTGAGTTGATTTAAATGGATTTTCAAGTGTTTCTATAACTGATTGAAGAATAACTTTACTGCTTAAACCTTGTGCTCTTGGAGTTGAAGAAATTTTGTATAAGTTATCCAAAACGGTAGATTTATCACCTGAATCAGAATTCAGCAAAATTCCCCTCTTTAGTAACGCTTCAAGCTGTTTTCTTGAAGGCTTGTCAAGATTATTTAACAATGATTTATAGATTTTTTCTTCATTATTATTCATTTTGGTTCGCAATGATACAACCGGTTTAGAAACAGGTGAATACTGTTTTTCGGTTTTTGATGCACCAAAACTTATATTATTATCAGCACTCAATTTCTGCTCTTTATTAACAGGAGCAGCATAAATATTTTGTATAGAATTTAAATTTACACTATTAATCATTGTTACTACCATATATATAAAACACCGTAAATTTAAAAAAATGCTTTATTTTTCAAGTTTGTAACAAAAAGTAAACCTTGAAAAACATTGCCTGACTTGCACATTGTGCATATTTAAAAAATATTGTATATTAGTTTTATGATATTTAATGAAATACTTCTGATAGCTGCTATATTGCTTGTAAGTGCTATTATTTTCAACAAAATAGGCGGAAAATTTGGAGTACCATCATTAGTAATTTTCATTTTAGTCGGGATTTTAGCAGGCTCTGACGGCATTTTGGGTATTTATTTTGAAGACTTCACACTGGCTCAGTATGTTGGTATTATTGCAATTTCATACATCTTATTTATGGGTGGTCTGAGTGTCAATATCAACGAATTAAAACCAGTTTTCAAAGAAGGTGCTGTACTTGCTACTTTAGGTGTTTTCGTTACAGGAATTTTAGTAGGAGTATGCAGTTATTATCTTTTAGATTTATCGTTGCTTGAATGTATGTTGTTAGGAGCAATTATATCTTCCACAGACGCTGCGGCAGTTTTCGGAGTTTTGCGTTCTAAAAGCATAAGCCTTGCTAACAACTTAAAACCGCTTCTTGAATTTGAATCAGGCAGTAACGACCCTATGGCAGTATTTTTAACACTAGGTGTTATTGGTTTAATCACTGCAGAACTCAATGTTCAAGGGCTTGTATTCGATTTCTTTAAACAAATGGCATTAGGGATTGCATTCGGTTATCTTATTGCAAAGTTAACAGTATGGATATTAAATAAAATCAGGCTGGAATATGACAGCTTATATGTTGTAATAACATTAGCAAGCGTTTTGTTTGCATATTCATTTATATCTATAATCGGCGGTAACGGATTTATCGGAGTTTATGTTTTAGGGCTTGCAATGGCTTCTATGAAATTCGTTAACAAAAAAACACTTATTAAATTTCACGATGCTGTAGCGTGGTTAATGCAGATTGTAATGTTCTTGATTTTAGGATTGCTTGTAAACTTTAAAGATGGATTTGCATACACTAAACAAGCTTTTTTAATCGCCTTAATATTAACCTTTATAGCACGCCCTATTGCAGTTTTCCTAACTACATTTATGTTCAAAAGAAGTATCAAAGAAAGACTTATGATTTCCTGGGTAGGACTAAGAGGTGCAGCACCGATTGTACTTGCTACATTTCCTTTAACAGAAAATGTTCCGCATGCTATGGAAATATTTAATATTGTATTTTTCGTTGTAATCATATCAGTACTTCTACAGGGCACAACTATTCCGTTTATAGCAAAGCTTTTAAATGTTGATGCTCCGCTTGAAATCAGCCACGATTCAATTTTAGAATATGGCGGAGGAAAAGACACAAATAATAAGATGATAGAATTTACTGTTTCTGACAATGCTGAGGCTGCAGGCAAACAATTGTACGAATTGAAGCTGCC
>JBKUMA010000042.1:0-9248 GCA_046955055.1 Candidatus Gastranaerophilaceae bacterium | reverse complement strand
AGAATAGCTGGAAGTATGAAAAAGATTTAATTATATTTAACCCTTTATATGTTGTTTGGGCAATTACCCGAGTGAGCAATTGTTGAATTTTTTCTAAATTTTAATATATTTTATATGGGAAATATTAAAGAATATTATTTAAAATACAGGATACAAATCCTTTTAACTATTGCATTTGTGGTTATAGTTGCATTGCTGTTGCTGTATAAAATTCATAGAAACACTTATATAACAGCAGAATTCGCAGACTTAAGACCCTTTCATAAAAGAGTATCAGTTTATTATAAGGGTTTTAAAATAGGTCATGCCGAAAGAATAAGACCGGATAAAACGTTTCACTATACTGTTATGACTATTGTCATGTATCCGGAGAACTTAAGACTGCCTATAAATACAATAGCCAAATTGAAACGAGAAAAACGTAATCGACGTGAATACGATTTTATTGAAATGGTTTATCCAGATCAACCTTCAATGTTTTATCTGAAAACAGGCGATGTTATAGCAGGTAAAACTTCTATCGATTTGGATTCTTTTCTGGCAAGTCAAGATCCTGATACTCTTGAAGATATTAAAAACAATATTTCTAAAGCTGCAGTTAGTGCGAACGATACCTTAAATGCCTTAAGCAGTTTATTCCTTGTATTGACAGAAGTAGTTCAGGAAAACAGACCTAACATTTTAGATGCAACACAAAATCTTCGTGCAACAACATTAAATCTAAGAGATATGAGCGAAAAATTGAACTATTCTATAAGGCAAGAGCAATTGGAAAATACGTTTACAAATGTGGATACTTCAACCGTGAATACAAGAGAAACTACAAAAAATCTTCAGGTATTAACGCAAGATATTGATAAAGTTACAAGAAATGTGGATAAAATGATTCCAAAAATAGACTGCATTGTGAATGAAACTTATTCTGTTCTTCGTAATGCAAACGAAATAACTTGTGATATTTCTAAAACATTGAAAAAACGTTTCGGAGGCATGCGTATATTATTCGGAAAACCGGATTGCAATTGTTCTAAGCCCTCGTGTCCGGAGAAATGTTTTTTGAGAGATAGTTGTCCGTAATTTTAGTCTTTTTAATAAAGCTACAAAAAGAATCCCGCATATCTTATGCGGGATTTTTATATTATCGTTTTCGGTTTCTTTCGTGGTAAAAATAATTTTTGTAATTAATATTATTTTCGTTGCAATAATCTTCGATTTCTTGTTCCTTTTTCTCCCAGTAATCTGAAATATGGAATTTATAAATGTCTTTATACAAGTCATTCAAGTGAGAATAACGTTCATTAATGTACGCCATAATTTTAGGACGGAAAGTGCCTCGAAGATTAAGATTTTCAAACCAGTATGAATCTGCAAATTCTCTTGTTGCTTCTACAATTTCTTTGAAATCTGTTAGTTCAGGGAAAATAGGTGATACGTAAACAATTGTTTTTATACCTGCGTCATGAAGCTGTTTTAAAGCATCAAGACGTCTTTTTATTGAAGGTGAATTCGGTTCTATTTCTTTTTTGAATTTTTCATTTAAAGTAGATATTGAAAATGCGACTTCTAAGTTTTTGAAGTGTTTTAGAATTTCAATATCTCTTAAAATTAAATCAGATTTAGTTACAACTGTAAGTTTAATATTAGCATCTTTCAACTCGTTAAGAATGCTTCTGGTGTTTTCGTGTTTTTTCTCACAAGGAGTATACGGATCTGTTACAGAACTCATTAATATATTTGCACCGTCAAGTTTTACAAGATTTATGGGTCTTGAACTTAACTTTGCATCAACAAATTCTCCCCAGTCTTCTTCGTGTTTTGAAAAACGTTTCATAAACTCTGCGTAACAATACATGCACTTGTGTGTGCATCCGACGTAAGGATTAATTACGAAATCATAGTCCGGTAATCTTGACGGATTTACAATATCTCTTACTCTTTTAATATTTTCTACTACCATGTGACCTCACTCTTTACAGGAATTATAAACTTGAAAAAAATATCTTTCAATATGTATTATACTATTATATAAAAAAATGTTAAGAAGATGACTTTATTTAAATGACTTTGTATCATATATGTATTATGAAAATCAATAGCCTATTTGTATATATATTTTTAATTGTACTTTCTGTCAGTGCTGCGTTTGCAGATACAACGTTCAGTGATGCAAAGACTGCAGTGAGGACTGCGAGAGAAAGTACAGCATATAGAACTGAAGTTTGCAGACGTATTATTTTAAACTTTAACAGAGATTCATCTTTTGTAAGAGGCTTAAATAATTACTGTATTTATAATGACACTTTTTTAATTAACTTTAAAGCTGCTGTTTATCCTCAAACAAACAATAATTACAAAGGATATCCTGATATTTATCCTTTAATTTCATCAAGCTTTATTGTTGACAGTAATGAAACTCAAATAAAAACTTTACAAAGACTTGTTAAAGATTATTGTAAGTATAATTCTTTCAGACTTCAGCAGAAAGATCCGAACGTCTGTTCACAGGAAAGAATTAACAGCCTTTTCGCACGTTAATATTTAAGTTTAAATATTATTACGTTGGAAGTCTTGTCGATGCCTTCAAGTTCAAAGGTTTTATTTTCATGCTTGATTGCAACGCCGTCACCTGCTTCAAGAATATTATTGTCTACTTCAATTACTCCTAAAGCAATTTGAATCCAATATATATACTTTTCTTCAGTATTAAACTTTACGCTTTTTCCTGCCTCAATTATAGTTTGATATATTTCAACATCCTGACTTATTTTAAGTGAACCATGTTTTCCGTTTTTGGAGCCGATAAGAACTAATTCATTAGGTTTCTTTTGCAGATTGAAATGTTTTTGTTCATAATAAGGTTTTAAATCTTTTGTATCAGGTATTATCCAAATCTGCAAAAAATGTACAGGCTCAACATCAGACGGGTTATATTCACTGTGGTAAATGCCTGTTCCGGCAGACATTTTTTGAATTTCACCGGGACCAATGATGGAAACATTTCCCATGCTGTCTTTGTGTTCAAGAGAGCCCGTTAATATGATACTTAGGATTTCCATGTTACTGTGCGGATGAAGCCCAAAACCGCCTTTTGGTGCAACAATATCATCATTTATAACTCTAAGATCGCCAAACCCCATATTCTCTAAGTCATAATAATCGGCGAATGAAAATGTGTGAGAGCTGTCAAGCCAATCTAATTTTGTCTTGCCCCGCTCATCTTTTGAACGTATTTTAAACATAACTTTCCTCATTATTATTCATAACGATAAAAGTGTATAACTTATAACATAATAATTCCTGCACCAAAAGAGTATACGAGTTTACCTAATATTTTATTTTGAAAGTTTATTAATAATTTTTATAATTTCAGCAATTTCTTCTTGTTTTTTTGCTTCATCGGATTTTTCAAATGTTTCTCTTACGCAATGAGAAATATGGCAAGAAAGTATCTCCATATTGACTTTTTTTAGAATTGATTGAGTAGCAAGAAGTTGTGTACTTACGTCCATACATTCTCTGTCTTCTTCAATCATTTTTAAAATCCCTTCAATTTGACCGCGGGCAGTTCTTAATAATGTAGTTAATTTTTTCTTGTCAGCATGCATATATT
This sequence comes from Candidatus Gastranaerophilaceae bacterium, assembly GCA_046955055.1. Classification (GTDB taxonomy): domain Bacteria; phylum Cyanobacteriota; class Vampirovibrionia; order Gastranaerophilales; family Gastranaerophilaceae; genus JBKUMA01. The sequence continues at coordinate 5,638 of JBKUMA010000042.1, read as the reverse complement.
TTTACTCCTTAAAAAGTATTATAGCAAAAAACACTCACAAGTGTCTACCTGCAAGTGTTTTTTTATTAGTTGAGTTGTTCATAGTTATTGTGAAAATTCACATTTGGGGTAATCAGATTATTATTTAACCTTTTTTTCGCATTCACATTTCATATGTTTTTTAAAGAAATTCATCTTTTTAAACATTTTTTTGTCTTTGCAAGAACAGTTGCAATCTTCATTACAGCCGCATTTTACTTCAACTGAATGGCATTTGCATTCAGAACCGCAATTGCAATCTCCCTTTTTGCAGCAATGACACTCACATTGTTCAACAGTCTTTTCACATCCGCAGTTGCATGTCTTTGCACAAGCACACCCGCAGTCTGCAGCAAATGCAGAATTAAATCCGCCCAATGCTAATCCGATAAAAGCTGCGAAAGTAACGATTAATAATTTATTCATATATACCTACCTTTCCTTTTTCTACACATAAGAAAAAGATTAATCTTTAGTTAATAACACCCCACTGGGGTCTGGTATTAATATATCACTTTTTAAATACTTTGTCAAGTACTGTCAAAAATTATATAAACAAATATGCCCCTAAACTATCCCCTGTGCTTTCATTGCGTCTGCAAGTTTAGTGAATGCGGCAATGTTTGCACCTGCTACATAGTTGTTTCCAAGCTTGTAATCGTTAGCTGCTTTTTGACACGATTTAAAGATATTAATCATAATTGTATCGAGTTTTTTATCGACTTCTTCAAAAGTTAAATAATAACGCATACTGTTCTGGCTCATTTCAATAGCGGAAGTCGCTACGCCTCCAGCATTTGCAGCTTTTGCCGGAGCGACAAGAACATTATGTTTATGAAAATATTCAATTGCATTTTTTACAGTAGGCATATTTGCACCTTCGCCGATTGCTATCACACCGTTTGAAACAAGTTTTTGTGCAGAATTTAAAGTCAATTCATTTTGAGTTGCACAAGGTAGTGCAATGTCTGTTTTTATATTCCAAATAGGAGAGTCTTCATTTTGTTTCTCAATGTATTGTGATTCAGGATGAATTTTTAGATAATCACTAATTCTTCCTCTTTCAACTTCTTTAATTTGTTTGATTGCATCTAAATCGATTCCGTTTTTGTCATATATACACCCCTTGGAATCACTCATTGCAACTACGTTAGCACCGTATTTTAAAGCCTTTTCACAAGCATAGATTGCAACATTTCCTGAACCTGAAATTGTTACAGTTTTGCCTTCTAATGACTGATTACCGTTAGCTTTAAGCATTTCTCTCATAAAGTAAATCAAACCATAGCCTGTTGCTTCTTTACGAGCCAGAGAACCTCCGTAAGAAATTCCTTTTCCTGTTAAAACTCCCCCTTCATAAGCATTTTTAATCCTTTTATACTGCCCGAACAAATAGCCTATTTCTCTTGCTCCGACACCTATGTCTCCGGCAGGAACATCAATGTCATGCCCGATATGTCTTTGAAGCTCTGTCATAAAGCTTTGACAGAACAACATTATTTCATTATCAGATTTGTCTTTTGGGTCAAAATCGCTTCCGCCTTTGCCGCCTCCGATAGGAAGTCCGGTAAGTGCATTTTTAAATATTTGTTCAAATGCAAGAAATTTCATAATGCTTTGATTAACGCTTTTGTCAAATCTAAGACCGCCTTTGTATGGACCTATAAGGCTGCTGAATTGAACCCTGTAGCCTCTGTTTACAATGGTTTGTCCTTTATCATTAACCCAAGGAACACGAAAAGTTATAATTCTTTCAGGTTCTACCATTCTTTCAAGCAGTGCGATTTTTTCAAATTCTTTGTGATTATTAATTACAGGTTCAAGGGTTGATAAAACTTCGTCAATTGCCTGTAAAAATTCAGGTTCATGTATATTTTTAATTCGAGTGTCTTCCAATACTTTTTCCAAATAGCTATTCATAATTGTCCCTTTACTATAATTAATTCTTTGTGATTGTAACATATATTGTTACTAAAATAAATATTTTTAATAAAACCTTTATATCTTATTATAACTACATACTACAATTGATTTTTATTAAAAATAAGTTATAATAAAAAATGTATTAATGAGTTTATTTTTATTAGGAGAGTCATATGATTGAAAAGTTTGAGAAACTGCAACTAATCTGGTTAGCTGTTATTCTGGCATTTGGTTTTGTTATAGGTGCAAAGACTATTACTTCCTCAATGTCAAAAGATACAATTTATGTTACCGGTTCGGCATATAAGATTGTTAAATCCGATTCTGCAAGACTTGAATTTAATATAAATGTTAGGAAGCCTAATAAAGCTTTGGCTTATACAGAAGTCCAAAAGCAAATTCCGGTTGTGTTTGCTTATCTTGAAAATAAAGGAATTTCTGCTGAAAATATTGAACAGAAAACTTCCAATGGATACAATTCCTACAAGTATGATTCACGCGGCAATAATACAAACGAAATAGCTTTTTATAACTTGTCACAGCCGTTTGTAATTAAATCAAACGATGTTATGAAAATAAAAGAGATATCAACTGATATTGAAAGCCTTATGGATAAAGGCATAGATGTAAATGTTTATTCTCCTGAGTATTACTACTCAGGTTTGTCAGGTTTAAAAGTACAGCTTTTGCAGGATGCTACAAAAGACGCAAAACAAAGAGCTGCAGCTATGTTGAAAGCTACTCACAACAAACCTGGTAAAATTCAGTCTGTTCAAATGGGCGTATTTCAAATTACCCCTGTTGATTCAACAAATGTTTCTGATATGGGTATAAGCGATACTACTACTATTGATAAAAAAATTACAGCTGTGGCTAACATACGTTTCCAAATCAAATAGGCAGGTGAAATATGAAAAAGTTATTTATATCGATAATATCTATAATAGTTGCTGCACAAACAGCATATGCATTCGAAGCACTTCCTGTTAATCCGGGTGTGAACAGTGCAGGTGCTATTAATGCAAGAGATATGCAGATGCTTAGAGAACAACAATTTAGACGTCAGGAGTATGACGATTTCAAGTCAATAAAAGAGGTTAAAGAAAAACATCAAAAAGAACTTGAGTCAACAACCATTCCTGAAAGTTCATTGTTTGAAAAAATGATTAACCGTAAAACTCCTGCTCAATTTGTGGAAAAAGACGGACAGATTAAAATAGAACATATGGAATAATCTAGTTGCTCTCTCCTGCTCTGTAACCGCACCAAATATATATAGCAGGCAATATTTTTTCTACATGAAGATATTTCGCAAATGGCATTTTGGCAAGTACAAAAATGCCTAACGCATCGTCAATGTTTGCGGCAGCATCTTTTATTGTCAATTTTCTGTCAGGTACCAAATCTTTTGGATCGTTGATTAAATTAGATAAATCAGCAGCAACCTTCATCCCGCCGAATAGTACGCCAAGAGTACTTATTGCTTTTACAGGTGTGTTATTTAAAGACTTTACCTTTTCACAAAGTTTAATCACAGGAAGCACCAGTAAAGGCGGTACAGCTGCGTTCATAAACTGAAAAACGCCTTCATTTACTTTTTGCTTGCGGTATTCTTTTTTGTCAACGGCAATTCCAGATAAAACTCCGCCTGCTATCCCGCCTAAACTTAGTAAAGTCATTTCTTTTATGCCATATTTTATATTAAATAAATGTTTATTTTGGTGTTTTGCAATTAAAGCAAGCGGAATTAAAGTCCCTAAGATTGCTCCTGCACCTATTTTTACCTTAGACTCAACGCTTAAATCTTCTTGTTGGTGATATCTGTATGTTGATATGTCAAATTTACGTTTGACTTTCTTTTTAGGCTTAAATGACTCAAACTCTTCACTGGTATATATATTAAATTTATGGTTTACAGGCTGTAACATAATTTCTTTATTTTTAATATGCTGATATCATAACATCGCTGAAAATATATTTTTGACATTACTAATGATATTATTTACATAACGTAAAGGTATTTAATGACCTAAAAGTATTATTATAGTTGACCCTGCAATGATTATAAGTGTTCCTGCGAATTTTTTGAGAATATCTTTTTCATGAAAAATTTTCCAGCCTAATGCAAGGTTTAAAACAATTGATAACTGAAATAAAGATAATGCGTAACCTACGTTCATATGTTTGAATACGTAAGCTGTAGTATAAGTCATTAAGCCGAAACAAGCAGCAGTTGAAATATAAAGTGCTATATGAGTATTGGAAATACATTTGAGTTCTTTTCTAAAGTGAAGTTTATAAAATCTCATAATGAGATATGAAAATACTGCACCGGAAAAACAAGTAGTAATAAATGAAATAGGAATAGAAGAAAGGACAATAACCTTTTTAATAAAGACAGCCTCAATAGCGGCAAATAACAAAGCATAAATTCTATATCTGATATCTTTTCTTTTAAACACTTTTATAGAAAATTTTTCATCAAGAGTATCAAAAATAAAATAACTGCCGGTTATGATAAGGATTATCCCTAGTATGCCGTAAAAATTAGGAATTTCTTTTAAAAGTATCATCCCGAATATAAGTCCTATAACTGCTTTATAAGAATTTATTGGACCTAAAACAGAAAGATCTCCTTGCTCTAATGCCATTACCATAAAGCTGTTAGCCAGAGCACCGCATATTCCTCCAAGTAAAACGTAAAACCAAAATTCATTATTAAATGAATTAAAATTTATTAAGCTTATAAAAGGAAGGCATATTATACTTAGCAAAAGATAATTAATGAAATTTACACAGACAGCATTGTCACCTTCACAAGACAATTTTTTTTGAAACACATTGCTAAATGAATTAGCAAAAATTCTGACAATTATGGCTGTAATATTAAATATCATTTGCATAAATATTATTCTCTAACAGAGCAGACATCAACCCATTTTTGGCATCTTGCAATTTTAAACAGTTCCTCACAGGTTAATTCAATAGCTGAATTGCTGCTTCCGCAAGCAGGAAATACAGTGTCAAATCTTTTCATTGAAATGTCGCAGTAGACTTGAATGTCTTCTCTTTTAAGTCCAAAAGGGCAAACACCGCCTACTGCATGTCCGGTTAACTCATAAACTTCATCGGGCGAAAGCATTTTTGCTTTTATTGAAAATTCTTGTTTAAACTTCTTGTTATCTATTTTTGTGTCGCCTGCTGTAACAATAAGAATGCAAGAATCCTCTTTTTTGAAAGATAAAGTTTTGGCAATTCTTGCAGGTATAACATCTAAAGCCTGAGCAGCAAGTTCCACTGTAGCACTTGAAGTATCAAGTTCTCTTATTTCGAATTCTTTGTTGTATAGTTTTAAATATTTTTTTACTTCTTCAATAGCCATAGACAATTCGAATTATATAAAATAAAAATATAATTGCAATAAATAATAAGTATTAAAAAATATACTATCCTACTCACAAATATTTTTTTTGCTATTTATTTGACAAGTCCAAGAATGGACTGTTGGTTGGACAGGTATATCCAACGATAAAATTTATAAATATTCTGTCTGTTATAATCAAACTGGACGTTTAAATACAATACAAATATCTGTAACCCAAATGGCATTAAAAAAGGAAGTCCTTTAAAGACTTCCAGTGAAATGGTTGCGGGAGCTGGATTTGAACCAACGACCTTCGGGTTATGAGCCCGACGA
>JBKUMA010000041.1:0-9259 GCA_046955055.1 Candidatus Gastranaerophilaceae bacterium | reverse complement strand
ATTAACATATTATCCTATAGCAAAGAATTAAAACTAATGTATAATAATTTTATGGTTAATGTTAAAAAGACATCTGCAGCAGGATTATTTTATCCTGGCGAGAAAAATGAAATTATTAATATGTTTAATGATTTCGGGAATTATAACGCAAATTATTCATCACGTGCAATAATTGTGCCTCATGCCGGGTATATTTATTCAGGCAAACTTGCGTATAAAGGATTTAGTTTTCTTGATAAAAACGTAAAAAACATATTCATATTTGCTCCGGCACACTATGAAAGAGTTTATGGTTGTGTCGTATGCGATTATGACGAGTTCGAAACTCCATTAGGAAATATACAGGTTAACAAAGAATTGTCACAAGAAATTGCAAATTTCTGTGACTGTCAAATACATAATTTTGCTTTTGAAAAAGAGCACAGCATAGAAGTTCAACTTCCTATAATAAAAAACCTGTTTCCAGAAGCAAAGATTATTCCTGTACTATACGGATGCGAAAATTTTAAAAATCTTGCAGAAACTATATCTCATTTTTGGGATAACAAAGAAAACGGCTTTGTAATATCAAGTGATTTAAGCCATTTTTATCCTGAAAAAGAAGCGTTTAAAATTGATATATACACAGCAAAAATGATTGAAAACAATGAAACAAGAGATTTTGAGATGGAACAGGCATGCGGTGCTGTAGGGATTTGCGGACTTGTGAATTTTGCAAAAGATAAAGGTTTTTCACTAATTAGAGCCGGAATGAGAAATTCAGCCGCTTCCACAGGAGATTCATCAAGAGTTGTCGGGTACGGAAGCTGGTTCCTTTATGAAGGCACAAAAAATGAATATATTAAAACATATTATTCTGATTTTGTAATTAAAATTTGCAAAGATAGCATATTATCAGGCTTACAACTCGGCAGTTACGATTATGATAACTACCCCTGTGTATTTGAAGAAAACGGAGCTTCATTTGTAACCTTAAAACTTAACGGACAGTTACGCGGGTGTATAGGTTCAATAGTTGCCCACAGATCTTTAATTAAAGATTTAATACAGAACGCACACTCAGCAGCATTTTCGGACCCAAGATTTGCACCTTTAACTATTGACGAATATCAAAATATAGAAATATCTGTATCTTTGCTTTCAAAACCAGAAAGAATACATTTTGACGACGAAGAAGACCTGCTTAATCAAATTGTTCCGTTTAAAGACGGTTTAATAATACGTGATGGGAATTATCAGGCAGTATTTTTACCTGTTGTTTGGGAAGAATTGCCTGATAAACATGAGTTTTTAAAGGAATTAAAACTCAAAGCAGGAATGCCTTTAGAACATTTCAGCGAAACATTTGAAGCGTTCAAGTTTACTGCAACTAAAATTTAACTTAATCTATGACTTTACCGTCAAACAAGTCCATAATCATATTCACATTATCAGAATGCAAAGATGATAAAGCTTTATCTATTTTCTTAGTTTCTTGTGCAGCAATTTCTTCTTTGACTTCATCTTGAAGTTCTGCAACTTCCTGCGGTTCAGGCTCCTCTTCTTTCGGCTGCGAAACTTTAGGTTTTACAGCCGTCTCAGGCTTTGGGAGATTTACAGCTTCCTGTATAAGTTTATCATCTCCTGCTTGAGGCAATCTAACAACAACTTTTGAATCAGTTTGAGAAAACATCTTGTCAACAGCAGCATTAAGCATTTGTTTCTTATTACCTTCTACAAACTGTTTAAGAAGAATCTCGTTTTTCATAGTCAAGACAACATTGTCAGGAGCAATAATAATAGGTTTTGCCCATTGCTTCAAAAGTGCTCTTGTCGGTGCACTTTGCACATTTTCCAAAAGCTGTTCCCATAAAGAATTAATATCCGAACCTGTGACAGGTTTAGACTTAGGCATAGGAGCAAAGTCTTCTGGTTCTGAAGCTTTTTCAGCAACTTGCTTAGGTTCTTCCTTAATCTTATCTTCGCTTACTTTAATTACTTCTTTTTCTTTCACAACAGCTTCCTGCTGTTTTACAGAAAGTCTTACATCCGGTTTTGGAAGCGATGGAGCTTTATATTGTGCAACCGGTTGAACATTTCCGCCCTCAAGTCTAGCAATTCTGTTTTGCAAATCAATTAACGAAGAATTTTCGGCTAAATTAGCCAAATCTATAATGGAAACCTCAAGCCACAAACGCGGATTGTTAGTCAGTTTTAATTCTTTAATATAATCAGCAGCTTTTTCAATTAAAAACACAATTTGATGTGTTTCTAACTTCTCAGCCTGCTCTTTTAAAACCTTTATCTGGGCATCATTTGCTTGAGTAAGTTCCAGAGCAATTTCACTTCGGCAATTCTTAACAACAAGGATATTTTTTAAATAATCCATTAAATTTGTTAAAATTTGAACAGGTTCATTGCCGGAATTGTATATATTTTCTAGCTCTTCCAATGCAGTTTGAGGTTCAGAGCTAATAATCTTGGCTGCAAGAGATGAAAGAACATCAAAAGACAAACGGCCTAAAAGATTATTAATATCTTCTGTTGAAATAGCTTCTTTACCATCAAGAACACTCAACTGATCAAGCAATGCAATACTGTCTCGCATACCGCCCGCAGAGTTCTTTGCGATAGTAAACAATGCATCATCTGTTATATTAATTTTTTCATTATCAGAAATATTTCTTAAATGTTTAACGATATCATCAGTTGTTATTCTTTTGAAATCAAAACGCTGACAGCGGCTTTTTATTGTGTCAAGAACCTTGTGAACTTCAGTTGTTGCCAGAATAAATATAACATTTTTCGGCGGCTCTTCAAGAGTTTTCAGCAAAGCATTGAAGGCTGTTGAAGAAAGCATATGAACTTCGTCTATAATATAAATTTTGTATCTGCTGTTAACAGGAGCATACATAACTTTTTCGAGAATATTCTGAGCATCTTCGACTTTTCTGTTGCTCGCAGCATCAATTTCAATAACATCCATAGGTGTCGAATTTGTAATATCAATACAGTTTTCACAAACTCCGCAAGGTTTAATGGTAGGTCCTTCTTTACAATTTAAAGATTTTGCAAAGATTCTTGCAGTAGAAGTCTTACCGGTACCTCTAGGTCCCGTAAACAAGTATGCATGAGATATCTTATCCAGTTCAATAGCATTGGTTAAAGCCTTTTTTATGTGTTCCTGTCCAACAATTTCTTCAAGTTTTTGTGGACGATATTTTCTGTATAGCGGTATATATTTTTCATTCATGATAAAATTATTATAGCAGAAGTTAATAAAAAAGGACAATTATATGAACATAATTAAACCTGCTAATTTGAAAGAGAAAGACACTATAGGCATTTTAGCCACTTCCGGTCCAATAGAAGGCAAAAAGGAAAATTTACTCCATGCTGTAGATTTTTTCCAGGAGCTCGGCTACAAAGTTGTATTGAGTGAAAATATTTTTTCTAAAGACAGATACCTTGCAGGCAGTGATGAAAAAAGAGTGGAAGAATTACATAAATTTTTCCTCAATCCAAATATAAATGCCATCATATGCCTACGCGGCGGATATGGTGCAATAAGACTGATTAATAAAATTGATTATTCAATCATAAGAAATAATCCGAAAATCTTCTGTGGACATTCAGACATCACTGCACTAAATGCAATGTTTTTGAAAAAAGCCGGATTAATAACCTATTCAGGTCCTATGATAATGAGCGATTTTGCAAAAGAAAATACAATTCCGTTTACAGTACAAGAATTCTTTAGGACTTTAAAGAATAATTCAGTTGAATTTAAGGCTGATAAAATTATAAAAAATGGAAATGCCAAAGGTATTTTCTGGGGCGGTAACCTATCAACACTAGTATCGTTATGCGGACAAGATTTTATTCCTGACAAAAAATTTATATTCTTTATGGAAGACATAAATGAACCTGTTTATAAAATAGATAAAATGCTGACTCAACTAACAAATATCAAGTCTTTTACTGATAATATTCAAGGTTTGGTAGTTGGCGAATTTGTAGGTAATGATAACGAAGAATGGCTTCAAATCCTTATTGATGAAATGAGTGAAAAATTGAATATCCCTGTCATCGAAAAAAAAGGAATAACACACCATTCAAGAAAGATAACTGTGCCTTACGGTGCAAATGCCATAATAGATAGTAACAACCTGATTTTATCATAGATAATTAAATTAATATTAATAAAATCTTTTTAATACTGTTTTTGGGTTAAAATATAATCATAGTAGTAGGAAAGAAAAGGAAAAAACAATGTGGGATTATTCTGAAAAAGTTATTGATCACTACAGAAACCCTCGTAACGTCGGCAAAATAGATAATGCCGATGCTGTAGGTGAAGCTGGTTCACTAGCTTGTGGTGATTCTTTGAAAATATATTTAAAAATAGAAAACGGTATTGTAACAGATGCTAAATTTCAAACTTTCGGCTGCGGCTCTGCAGTTGCAAGTTCTAGTATTCTAACAGAAATGATTATCGGCAAAACTGTTGATGAAGTTAGAAAAATTACTAACAAAGACATAGCGGATCAATTAGGAGGATTGCCTCCTGAAAAAATGCACTGCTCTGTAATGGGTTATGAAGCTTTGGAAGACGCTCTTAAAAATTACGGAGAGTACGAAGACTATCTAGATTTAGATGATTTAAGAGAACCTGAAAAAGCGGAAAAAATTGTATGTACTTGTTTTGGTGTGACAGAAAATATGATTTGGGACGCTTTAAAACAAAACGGTATAAAAACTGTTGATGAAGTAACAAATTACACAAAAGCAGGCGGAGCATGCGGTAAATGTAAAGGCCTAATCCAAGATATCATAGACACTTATTATCATAAAGAAAAAGCAAAAAATGAAGAAAAATCGCCTCTAAGTCCTGCACAAAGAATATTAAAAATTAATGCTGTTATTGAAAACCAAATTTCACCGGAACTAAGAAAAGACGGTGGAGATATCACATTGGTTGATATTGACGGCAACAATGTTCTTGTAAAACTAAGAGGGAAATGTTCAGGTTGCAAAAACTCTCATTTAACACTAAAATCTTTTATCGAATCAACTTTAAGAGATGCAATAGATAAAGATATAGTTGTTGTGGAGGTAGCATAATGGATAAGAAATTAATCTACTTTGACAACAACGCCACAACGCGTGTTGATGATAAAGTGCTTGAAGCTATGATGCCATATTTAACTACTGAATACGCAAACCCTTCAAGTATATATTCCTTTGCAAAAAACGCAAACCACGCTGTTAGGGATGCAAGAGGTGTACTAAAAGATTTTGTTAACGCAGAAAATGAAAAAGAAATAATATTTACTTCATGCGGTTCAGAAAGTGCCAATATGGCAATAAGAGGCGTTTTAAACATGAATAAAAACAAACGCCATATTATCACAACAAAAGTTGAACATCCTTGTGTATTAAATCTTTATCAAGCTCTAGAAAAAGAGGGATATAAAGTTGATTACATTGGTGTTAATTCTAAAGGTGAACTTGATTTGGCTCAGCTTGAAGAAGCAATAAATTTTGATACAGCACTTGTTTCAATTATGTATGCAAATAATGAAACCGGCGTAATATTTCCTATCGAAAAAATTTCTGAGATTATTAAATCAAAAAACAAAGAAACTAAATTCTTTGTTGACGCAGTACAAGTGGCAGGTAAAATTCCTATTGACGTTCAAGCTGTCGGCGTAGATTTATTAGGGATTTCCGGACACAAATTCCACGCTCCCAAAGGCGTAGGTGCACTTTACGTTAACTCAAAAACAATGATTACACCGCTTATAATCGGCGGACATCAAGAACGCGGAAAACGTGCAGGAACAGAAAATGTGCCTTACATTGCAGGTATTGCAAAAGCTGCAGAACTTGCCGTTGATCACTTAAAATACGAAGCAACAGAAGTTAAACGTCTGCGTGATAAACTTGAAGCTAATATATTGAAAAACGTATTTAATGCAAGGCTAAACACTGGCATAACAAATCGTGTTCCAAACACTACTAACATAGGATTTGAATACATTGAAGGCGAACTTATACTCTTACATTTAAGCGACTTAGGCATATGTGCAAGTTCAGGCAGTGCATGCACATCAGGCTCACTTGAACCAAGCCACGTTTTGAGAGCAATGAATGTTCCTTTCACTGCTATTCATGGAAGCATAAGATTGTCGCTAAGCAAATATACCACAGAAGAAGAAGTTGATTACGTTTCTTCTGTATTCCCTGGTATTATAGAAAAGCTTGCTAATCTTTCACCATATCAAGACGAACTTGAAGCCTTAAAAAAATTAAAAGGTTAATAATTATTAAGCTATTAACAAAAAATAAAATTTATAAACCTTCTTTCTATAAAAGAAAGAAGGTTTTATGCAAAACATAATAATACCAAAACTTCCTATAACTAAAAGTTATAGAGCGTTAAAAAATTACAAACAATCTACAAGAGAGATTTCTCATATCAATTTAAATTTTGAAAGCAATGTTTCAAAAGATATATCCTATGCAGTTGAAAACATAGCCGGACTAAAAAGCGAAAAAATATATTCGGGGATAATAGAACAACTAACACAATTGCCTGAAAGTCTGTTTAAGCCGCTTACATCTACATTCCTAGGAACAGGTATAAAAAGCATTTCAGAGCTTCAAGAATATCGTAAAGGTTTAAAAATAATCTGCAAAAAAAATCCTGATGCACGTGAACATGTAAATTCACTTAGAAAATATATAAATGAAACGCCTGAAACTAAAGAACATATAAATAATACAGGGAAAGCTTTAACAAAATATATGCTTAATTTTTTAAATAACAAAAGCAGACAAAACCCGCGTTTATATATGGGCATAAATAATTATATAGATGCATCAAAGAAATTAATTGACACATTAAAAACTAAAAGTTTATCCGAACACCTTGATACATTTTTAAGTTATATAAGTCAACAATAATTAATACTTTTATACAATAATTATTTTTTATTTAATACTAAAGACCTAAGATTTTATATGAATTTTAGGTCTTTTTTAAATAACAATTCCGTAGAATAGTTTTCAACAATGTTCAACCTTATTCTATGGCTAAGGAGTTGTTATGAAAAAACTAATTATTATTTTAGGACTCATATTATCTTTTAATATGTCAGGCATATGTGTTTTTGCCCAGAGCCAGAACGCAGTCACTTTGGGTAAAATTGAAAACTCGTTATACGGTTTCCAATATAATAACGAAGACGAAACTTCACGTTTAAACCGTATTGAAAAAACTGTTTACGGCGTTAGTACAAATAAAAATAATGCACAAAAATTATCTGCATTAAAAAAAGACCTTTCAGCCGACTTGTTTGGGCAGGAAATTACACCTAAAGAAGATACATTCGCGGAAGAATCTGATAGTATAAAAGACAATAATTCTATTGCACAAAACACTTCCTCTACAGGACCAGGAGTAGATTATCCAGCAATAAACGAACTTGAAAAAGAAGTTTTTAAAAAGGAATTTAAGACTCAGGACTTAGACACACGTTTATCAAACCTTGAACAAAAAGCCCTAGGAAAAACATACAAAACTGAAGATTTCAGCACACGTGTAGATAGATTACGTGCCGAGCTAAAACCTAGAAGTCTAATGGATAATGCAATTGCACAAAGTTCCAACGATTTCTATGACGATGAGCCAATAGAACTTGATAAAAACTATAATTTAGATAAATACAGCTCACCAACCCAATTTGACTATGATGACTACAATTCAAGAAACAGACCGCAATATTATAACACATCTCCTAAACGCGTAAATCTTTCAGCAGTTGAAAAATCTATGTTCAAACAAACATATCCAAATGATGATATGAACAACAGACTTTCAAGATTAGAATCAACAATGTTTGGTACAACATTCAACAGTGACTCTCAGGAAGACAGACTCAACAGAATATCCAGTGCATACAAAGCCACCAAATCAGCCGGCAAATATGACTCAAACAAATTTTCACAAAATGCAATGACAGCAGTTCAAATAGGGACGTTAATTCTAATGGTTCTTGCATGCATATTATAAAATAAAGCCGCCTAAATAGCGGCTTTAACTATTTAATAGTCCATTATCCACCCATCTTCTAAGATGCGGGCAGCACATCCCCAGCCCATGCTGTTTCCATTGTCTTCGCAGTTATAATAATTATTACCGTTTTTCCAGTAACTTGAATTTGTACTTAAGTCAGTACGATTATGAAGTACAGCTACGTCTTTACCAGCATAAGGATATATGTGACCATCTTCGGATAAATACATATAAAAAATATCACGTCCAACAATATTTGGTTTTTTATAGCCGTTCACATCAAGAAAAAATTTCCCTTGAATTTGGCACATATTTCCACCTAAAATTTTAATTGATTTACAAACATCACTTGATACTGTATAACCATTATATAAAGAAAAGCCAAAAAGAATAACTCCGTCACTAAAATGTATTTGCCCCCAATAATAAGATTCCTCAGTACCGTCTAAAAACTTAAATGTTGGATAGGAATCACCAGAAATATTTACAACATTAAAATATTTTTTAAGTTTATTATTAAATTCAGGTTCATCATAGCCGGTATTTCCCAAATCATATGGGTTAACAACAATAGATTGAAAAAGTTCAGTATTAGCAAGATAATTTACACCGTCTTCTGCCATTGCTTTTCGAAAACCTTGTTCTAAAACTGATACAGATTTTTTTAACTGTGCAACATATATTTGCTTTTTGTAATCAGCAATCAATCCCGGTAGTGTTAAAGCTGCAACAATACCTATTATACCTAGGGTGATTAAAACCTCAGCAAGAGTAAAGGCATTAAACCGACTTAGGAGCCTTAAATTTTCGCCCCCCCCCCGGTACTACGTACGTAGTCACATTGTGCCAATTCTGCATAAACGTTACGATTCATGTCATTTGGATTTTGCATGAATGCTACAACAATGTCTTTTAATGATTTTTTCATACTTGATGCTCCTTTTAATAATAATCAACTAAATATAATGATTTATTATAAAGCATTTTTATACTTTTTTCAAGACTTCAATTTTTAAATAAATCTTTCAAATTGTTTAGATTATTTTTTGCATCCTCTAGCTGTTTTCTAGACTCTTCTGCTCTCTTTCTTGATTCCTCAAGCGAGTTCTTGAAATCAGTTTTAACCTGTTCTTTCTTTTCTTCAAGAGTCTTTTTAGTCGTTTCTAATTGTTCTTTTAAAGTGGCACCCTCTATTTGAGA
>JBKUMA010000040.1:0-9289 GCA_046955055.1 Candidatus Gastranaerophilaceae bacterium | reverse complement strand
ATTCTTGTTCCCGATCCTTGCTATGCTTCTTATTTGCAGTTCACACAATGTTCAGGCGGTAAAGCATATCCAATGCCGATGACAGAACAGAATAACTACAAACCTGATCCGGAAAAAGTTCTTTCTGACTTAATAAAAGACGGATATAAAGAAGAAAATGTTAAGGCAATGATAATTAATTTCCCGAATAATCCTTTAGGAGCAACTACAACTAAAGAATATGTTCAATCTTGTATAGATTTTTGCCGCAAACATGAAATTCTTTTAATATCAGATGCTGCATATTGCGATTTATATTTTGACGAAAAAGAAAAACCTTTCAGTGTATTTGAACTTGAAGGAGCAAAAGATGTTGCAGTAGAATTTTACAGTTTTTCAAAACCTTACGCTGTTACAGGCTGGAGATTAGGCTGGGTTTGCGGAAACAAAGAAGTTGTACAGCGTTTCGGTAAAGGTAAATCAACTATTGATAACGGTATATTTAAAGCCTTACAAAAGGTTTGTGCAGAAATATTAAACTCTAAAGACGGTGATGATTACATTAAAGAAGGTAATGAAGGCTACAAACGTAAACAGGCAATTATGGTAAAAGGATTTCAGGAGCTTGGTTGGCCTGTATCTTTGGAAACAGTTCCTCATGCTACATTTTATTTATGGCTTCCAATTCCTCCACGCTATAATTCAGCGTTTGAATTTTGCGAAGACTTATTGAAAAAGTCAGGAATCGTTGTTGTTCCGGGAAACGCCTTCGGCGACTATGGTGAGGGCTACTTCAGACTATCGTATGTATGTTCGGATGAACAGCTTCAAGAAGTTATTGACAGAATGAAAGCCGATGGATTTACTTTTAATTAATATTTAAAGCTCTCTTAAAAGAGAGCTTTTTTATTTAGAAAATAATACATAAAAAAATCGCCTCAAATGAGACGATTTTTTGTTATATGTTAGCAAATTTATTTATCTTATGATAAAGCCATTAGAGCTTTTACAGAACGAGCGTTATCTCTAACTTCTTCATCAGAATGCATATTAACTGTATCTTCTAAGATTTTAATAGCTTCTTCTTTATCTTGCAAAGATAACAATTCATTGATAGTACTCATTGCAACAACTGTAGACATATCGTTAATACCTTTGCCTTTATTAGTTATTACAACACTTAAAGAATCGTGGTTGTTTTTCTTAACCAAAGCACGTGATGTCATTTCTCTAATAGCATCAACACTTGAGTTAGTACCTACATCTTCTAAAAGTTCAACTGAACGAGGGTCTTGATTAATTCTTAAACCTTCAATAATATTAGTTACATCTTTTTCTATTCTTTTATCTACCATTTATTCTGACCTCCCGTTTTACGCAGTTACCAGTGAATCAGCCCAAGCTGTTGCTTTTTCTGATAACATGCTATGTAAACTTTTATAATTATCTTCTATACTTAAATCCATTTTAGCAATATCATTTTTTCTAATACCCGGTCTTAGAGCATCTTTCATATTGTCTAAAATATCAAGTTTAACTTCTGTATGTTTCATTTCATTCCAGAAATTAGAAATATTATCTGAAATTCTGCCACAGAAAGAAACAATTGATTCTACACCGGAATGCCATTTTTGTGCCATTCTGTCACCGAAATTATTAATAGAACCTACCATTGCACTCAAATACAATTTACTTTTAGCAGGGATTGCACCTATTTTACCTGTGAATGAAGGTTGATTTTCATTTTCATTTTTATTGTCTTCTTTAGAAGATTCAAATACGTCTGCTGTTAGTACATTACCTTTGAATGAAGTTTGTGCAAACGGATTAGATGCTCTTGCAACAGTTTGTTCGTGTTTTGTATTGTTAAAAATACGTTCACGAATACCTGAGATTGATAAATTTGCCATGATTATATCCTTTCGTCTAACTTTATAACATTATTAGAATACCATATGAGATTTTTTATTTATCAACCTTTTGATGTATTCTTGCTTTTTTAATTTATACTTTAGTTGGAAATATCACCCTATTGAAGTTAAATATTTATGATAAAATTATATGTATGGGATATGAAAATTTAGACAAACTTATTGAGGTAATACGCACTTTGCGTTCTCCGCAGGGCTGTCCTTGGGATAGAGAGCAGACCCACAAATCTCTAAAGAGGAACATGCTTGAAGAAGCATATGAGGCTGTCGATGCAATGGACTCAGGAGACATGGTTCATTTGAGAGAAGAATTGGGAGATGTCCTTTTACAAGTACTTTTGCATGCTCAAATTGCATCTGAAGAAGGTGCCTTTTCAATAGATGATGTTGCTAAAGTGCTAAAAAACAAGCTTATACATAGGCACCCGCATGTCTTCGGGAATACAAAAGTATCCGATTCTAATGAAGTTATGGACAATTGGGATAAACTTAAACAAGAAGAAAAGCCTCACAGAACATCTGCAATGGACGGCATTTCTAAATCTCAATCTGCATTAATGAGTGCACAAAAAATAAGTAAAAAAGCTGTTAAAACAGGCTTTGAATGGCCTAGTGAAACATCTCTTTATGAATGTATAAATTCTGAATTTGACGAGTTTAAAGAAGCAAAAGCAGAACAAGACATTGAGCATATGGAAGAAGAATTGGGAGATATTCTTTTTGCTGTTGTTAATTTAGCCCGCTGGAATAAAATTGATGCGGAACAGGCACTTTTAAAAGCTAATAAAAAATTCATGGCTCGCTTCCGAAAAATGGAAGAATTAGCAGTTAAACCCCTTGAAGAATACAATTTTGAAGAATATGACGCATTATGGCGTCAGGCTAAATCGAAGTTATAATCCTTCTCCCCCCCCCTTGATAATTGAGAACTTTAAAGACTTTGTTAACTAATGTTACAAAGATTTTAACGTAAAAAGCAATTTTCGAAAAGCAAAATCCTTTATATAAATATACAGGAAAGAGGATAAGATATTATGAAAGAACAGGAATTAAATACTTTAATGTCAGTTGTTTCTGACCCTATTAAAAACGTTTATAAAATCGAATCAAGAAAAGATTTGGAAGAAATTCAACGCATTATTCGTATTTTTAATATAAATAAAGAACAGCATGTAAAACATACAATGCTTTCTATTAAAAATCTTGCTACTTTCAGATTAGTCTTAAGCAATAACTAAATCAATACAGCCCAAAAGCCAAAGAAAATAAAAAAAGCTCCCACTAAAAGGGAGCTTTTACGATTGACAAATTTTAAAAAATAGTGAATAATAAAAAAGAAGAAAGAAAAGGAGGCTGAATATTATGAATATAGCTGTAAATACGTGCCCCCCCCCCGACGTTCAAGTTTAGCACGTTTCACAAGTAATTCCAATTGTTTTGATTGTATTTTTAACAGAATGCGTTATGCTGGTAGTAGAAATTATCACATTAAAAGTAAAGCATTCACGTTAGCCGAAGTATTAATTACTCTTGGCATAATTGGTGTTGTTGCGGCTTTAACTTTGCCGTCACTTATTCATAAACACAAAATTAATGTACTGGAGTCACAATTTAAAAAGGCATACTCAGTTATTGAAAATATCAATTTGCAAATGCTTAACAACGACATTAATCCTTACGCAGATTACAACAATGCAAATAATCGTAGAACAGAAGAGGTCGTCAATAAACAAGTAGAAGATTTTGTCAGATTTACTAACGGAGCAAGAGTCTGCAACAATCATTATATAGCATGTGCCACTGATAAAAGAAACGGCACAACTGAATTTTATAATTTTCGCTATAAAACTTTAGATAACTCTAATTATGCCCACATTGACGCAGATGCATACACTAAAAAAACTATACTTATGCCTGACGGTATGACAATATGGTTAGGAGGACAAGTCTTCGGCTGGGACAGGTATTACGTTGACATTAACGGGACTGCGAAGAAACCGAACAGAATGGGATACGATTTATTTATATTTACATTTGATAATAAAAACGCTATAGTGCCATTAAAAGATTCTGATAAAAACAACGATAATAAATGCTCATTTACTTCACCGGCACATCGTCCAGAATATTTGGGGACGGGATGTACTTACTATGCAGCTGCAAACCAAAACCCTGATGAAGAAGGCAAAACTTACTGGAAAGATTTTCTGAAATGATGCATTAAAGCATTTTTAAAAATGCAGAACCAAACATCATTATACCAATAGCAATAGCTATAACAGTTGCAAACATAACTGCACCTGCCGAAATATCTTTTGCCATACCAACAAGCCTGTTATACTTATTTCTAAAAACAGCATCAAGAGAAAATTCTACCGCTGAATTTATCATTTCAGCAACAATTACAAATCCAATTGTAAGCAGCAATATACAAATTCTAGGAATACTAAAACCTAATAAAAAAGCCAGTATTAAAACTACTGCACCTACTATAAAATGAACTCTTATATTAACCTCTGATTTTAAAACAAGCCTCATACCTTTTCTTGCATTTTTAAAAGTATTGTTAAACCCTTGTGCTTTAAATTTACTCATATTCCTAATTCCTTGTATAAATTTACAGAGAGGCTAATGCTCTGTCTTGGAGTTCTATAATATAATTATAATCTTCTTCTGTTTGATGGTCAAATCCAAGTAAATGCAAAATACCATGGCTTATTAAAAAAGACAATTCCTGTTCTTTTGTTTTGCCTTTCTTTTCGGCTTCCTCAACAACTTTATCCAGTGCAATAATAATTTCTCCAAGATTTATTTCACCATCAAAAACAAATCTTTCATCCACAGCTGTATCTGCAAAAATAGCAAAGGTAATAATGTCGGCTGGATAATCTTTTTCTCTGTATTCTCTATTGATTTCATGAGTCTTTTTAGAGTCGCAATACAAAAAATCAAAAGACACAGTGTCATACTCATGTGCAGCCAAGCATGAAGCATTAAAAACTTCTTCTTCAGAAACATAAAATTTAAAAAGTTTTTTAGCAATGTCTATAAATTTTTTTTCGTCAACATTCCAATCCTGAAAGATATTTTCGCTGAAAACATTTAACTTAACTGTTTTTGTTTTCATTATTATCCTCCGGCTTTTTTATAGGTTCGTTAGACTCTAACTGTTTGATTTTATTTTCTAAATCTTCGTCAAGCATTTTAGCAGGCATATTAATCTTTGCGTTTTTAAGTTCATCAGCAAGGTTTTCCTGATACTTAATTCTGTTATGCTGCATACCTCTTAAAATTCTTGAGAACGTAGCAGCAATAGTCTTAATGTCTTTAAGTGTCAACGGACTGTCCGCTAGCTGTGTATCGTTTAATCTGTCAACAATAATCTTGTCAATAATCGCATCAATGACTTCTGGATAAGGATTTTTCAAAGAACGTACAGCAGATTCAACAGCATCAGCAATCATCAAAATTGCAGTTTCTTTCATATTAGGTTTTGGACCAGTATATCTGAATTGTTCTTCTTTAACGTTTTCTTTGCCTTCTTCTTCTATCGCTTGATTATAGAAATATTTAGCCAAACCTTCACCATGGTGTTGTAAAATAAAATTATTAATTATACCAGGAAGGCCGTATTCTTTAGCTATTTCAACACCGTCTTTCGGGTGGGCTGTAATTACCATTTTACTCAATCTGGGATTTAATTTTGTATGTGGATTTTCAATTCCAAAATAAGACTGGTTTTCAACAAAAAATAATGGTCTTTTTAACTTACCAATATCATGGTAGAAAGCACCAACTCTAGCCAAAATAGGATTAGCACCTACAGCTTCAGCTGCTGCTTCACATAGGTTGGAAACCATCAAACTGTGGTGATAAGTTCCAGGAGCTTCAAATTGCAAACGTTTCAACAAAGGTTGGTTATGGTCTGCAAGTTCAGCCAAACCGTAAGGTGTAATAATCTTAAAAGTACTTTCAAAAAGAGGTAAAGTACCTAAAGCAATAATAGAGCTTAAAATTCCGTTCAATAATATAAATAATGAATTCTTAAGTATCAACAAATTACTTACATCAATCAGACATTTCTCTAACATGTAAATACTTAAAACAATAATAAGTCCTGCAAAAGATATATCAAAACCTGTTTTTAAAAGGTCAAATCTTCTTGAATATCTGATTTGAGAAACAGTAACTGCAGACAGCAAACTTAGCAAGAAAAATGTTACAATAAACTGAATATCATATTGATAACCGATAGTCATAACAGAAAGCATAACTACGCTTGCTACAAAAGCAATTCTTGGTGATGTAAATATTGAAAGAATTATCATAAAAGCCGGTATAGGAAGAACATAAGGCGAAAATCCAGTTGGAATAACAACCCCGATAAATGCAAGTATAATAGATAATACCGCCGATATCATCATATAGCTTGGTTCCAAATATTTTTTCTCAAAATATTTCATATAGAACAAGAACAAAACAGTTCCTATAAATACAAGAATATAAATAGCAATTAAGCCTTGCCAATTAAGTTCATAAACATTATAACCCGCCTGTCTTAAAGCATCTCGTTTAAGTCTTGTTACAGGCTCGCCTTCAAACAAAATCTTGTCGCCTTTTTGAAAAACTGTTTCATAAGGCTTAACAGAATTCATTGCATTTTTTCTTGCAATTTCGGTTGCAAAATCGTCTACTACAAGGTTAGGTACAATAACTTGTTCAAGCATTGCCTTAATTACAGAAACCTGGCGTTTAGAAACATTTGAGACAAGATTATTAATAATAATTTTATCGATGTTATCTTTTTCATAATCTTTTTCAGTTATACCTGCTCGAAGAATATTGTTTAATGTCAAAGAAGATTTATCGAATACTTCATGCAGGCTTGCCTCATCAGCTTTTAACAAGAAATTGATAATGAAATCTCTCTTTGCATTATCAGATAAATCAAACAAAATTCCTATTTCTTCTTTTTTTAATTCATCGTTAGCATTTTTACGTCTTATTTGAACTATGGAGCTTTGAAGTGTTTGAAGGTTATTCTTAATAAAATCATCTTCTGCCGGTGCCATAATAGGGTCAATTTTTTGTGCGACTTCTTTTCTGTGCTGTTCTGTACGCTTAACATCAACAACAGTCAAAGTCTTTTGTGCAATAATATCACGTTTGCTTATTCCATTTTCAATAATATTTTGAAAAAAGAAATTTTGTGATGCAACAATTGCTGTCATTAATATTGTGAAAGCAAAAAAAGCCAATGCTTTAAGTGTCTGAGCAGAAGTAAAAAAAGTTTTTACTTTCGAAACAAATTCAATTTTTTCCATATATAAAAATATCCTATTACATTTAACTTGTATGCTAATATTCTATAACTTCCTAATTTTTTTTCAACCCTTGCAATTTAAGGCGTTTTTGCACGTCTTCAAGGAGTTTTCTGTTTATAGACAGAAGTTCTGATAATATTGCAATCAAACCTACTTGCACACCTGTTAACAATAGAATTGCTGCAAGAATTAAAGATTGAATATGTCCCTGTCCGTCACCTGTCAAATAATATATTAAAAATCTTAATCCCAGAATTAAACCGGGAATTAAACATAGACATGCAAGAAGCGAAAAAAATCTGAATGGTCTGTATATTATGAACATCCTAATCATGGTAAAAACAGAACGTCTTATATAATCAAACATATTTCTAACCAGACGAGATTCTCTCAAATCAGGATTAACTTCAATCGGTACACATACTAGCTGCAATCCCTTGGCTTTTGCCTGAATAATTGTTTCAAGTGTGTATGTGTAATTATCAAATATATTTAACTGCAAAGCAGCATTTCTAGAAAAAGCTCTAAACCCGCTAGGAGCATCTTCAACAGAGGTTGAACTTATTTTTCTCATAACCCAAGAACCAAGTTTTTGGAGAAGCTTTTTCAATGGAGAAAAATGTTCAATTTTACTAACAGGACGGCTTCCAATAACTATATCAGCTTCTTTATCCAAAATAGGTTTTATTAGTTTTTCAATATCTTTAGCACTGTATTGATTATCTGCATCAGTATTCACAATAATATCAGCACCAATTTCCAGCGACTTATTGATACCGGCAACAAAAGCTTTAGCCAGACCGCAGTTATGAGGAAGTTCGGCAAAATGTTTTACGCCGCAATTCTTAGCTATGTCAACAGTTTTATCAGTAGAACCATCATCAATAATAACAACTTCAACCTCATCAATTCCATCAATTGATTTTGGCAAATCTTTTAATGTTAAAGGTAAAACTTCTTCTTCATTGTAACAAGGAATTTGTATTACTAATTTCATTATTCAAGCCCTCTTTCAAAATTTTCTTTTTATTATATAATTAAAAAGGGATTTTTACAATCGTGAAAAGAGACTCGGGATATATAGGGATAATATTGATAATAATTACAGCTCTCATTTTGAGAGTTATATTTATCAACAAACCTGACGGATTATGGAATGATGAATATATAAGCTGGATGATAGCAGCAACACCTTTTCAAAATGGTTTTTGGCAAGGTGTTAAATCGCAATGCCATATGCCGTTTTATTATTTATATTTAAAATTTTTCATGACATTTTTCGGACAAAATGATATCGTTTTAAGACTAACATCTGTCTTAGCAGGAGTTTTATCTGTTCCTGTTATGTATTTACTTGGTCAGGAAAAAGATAAACAAACAGGACTTTTTTGTGCAGGTTTTACTGCAATAAGTTCTTTTTTAATCTATTATTCGCAGGAAGTCCGATTTTACTCGGTACTCTTTTTATTCTCAGCACTGGCTCTTTTATATACAATAAAAACAATTAAATCACCCTGTAAGAAAAACTTTATACTTTTTGCATTTTTTAACTTTTTAATAATTTTTACTCATACAATCGGTTTTATATTCGTTTTCTTCAATTTAATTTTCTTAAGCATCTGTCTTTATAAACAATACAAAAAAGTAATAATTACAATATGGTCTTGTATAACTGCAGGAAGTCTTTTTATGCTTCCGTTAATAATTAAAATATTCACAACACAAGCCTTTTCACAATGGTGGGGAAGTTTTTCAATTTCAAGACTGGGATTTCTAATAACAGATTACTTTTCACCTGTACTGACTAACTTAACAAACGCTCCAGATAAATTCTTTTATAATTTCACTCCTGCATTTTTAATTTTTGCAATTGTACCTTCACTTATCGCAATTGTATTTATAATAAAAGGATTAAAAAACAAAATAAATATAGGATTATTTTCTGTAGCTGCATCAGTAATTGCAATAATGATTATCGCTGCAATATCCGGTAAATTGGTATTTATCACAAAATACTCAATTGAAATCTCCCCTATTCTTATATACATCATGTGC
>JBKUMA010000039.1:0-9470 GCA_046955055.1 Candidatus Gastranaerophilaceae bacterium | reverse complement strand
ATTATAAGGTACAAGAAATATATTGTCAATAATGTAAAATATAATATATGTATATTTTCAATGATATATTAAAGCAATTCGGAAAGAATGTTAAAGCTGAACGAATTCGAAAAGGATTCTCTCAAGAAACATTGTCTGAAAAAATGAATGTAAACCGCGAATACATTAGCAGAATAGAACGTGGTCTGCAAAATATGTCTCTCTTAAAAATTACAGAACTAGCTAACTATATTGACACAGATATACACCAATTATTAAAATTTTAGATTATTTCATTATAATTTCCGCTAATACTTCAGGAAATCTATCCATAAGTATTTCTGTAAATTTTTCGGTATCCATTTGTGTAATAACAAACGACAAAAGGTCATTAGGAAGTTCTTCAAGCATTTTGATAACATATTCAGGCTCAATAACATTCATAGCCTTAACCACTTCCGGCTTTTCTTTTTGCGTATTAATTATATTAGTATAAGCATGAGCATCAAAAAGCTGGAACCATTCTTCATGCTCCTTACCAAGCGATAAAACAAGTTGTTGCTTAGGCGTCGGCTGCATATTAGTTAAAGCATCTTTAAATTCGAGAGGATTTAATTGACCGATTTGCTTAGTCATATCAATAGAATCCATATTTTGAACTTCATCACCTGTTATGCCTTCAATCATTTGTGCAAGATATTCAGGCGGAATAGACTGGAGATGTTTAAGAATTTTATTTTTATCAATATCAGAACTTGTTAAAAATTTGTTCAACTGATCATCAGGCATCAATTTAACAATATCTTCCTGAGAAAACATTTCAAAAACAGTATTAACCAACTGCTCAGGTGGAAGTTGTTCAAGAAGTTTCATTAACTTATCTTGAGTAAAGAAGTTCAGACCATAGTTCAAATCTTTTTCTTCCATTTGAGGAAGGAAAATTTTCAACTGCTGTGCAGTCATTTCACTAAGAATCATGTATTTGTTGTTAGGGTCTGCTAGTTTAAAAAGTTCAATAACAAGCTGCGGATTATTTAAGAGTTCTTGAGCTAGTTGTATTGCAGCCTGATTTCCCTGAGAAGCCTCAGCCTTGATAATTTCTTCAGCAGACATATCAGTGTATTGATCCTGAATTTTAGTTTCAGAAATATTCAACCTGTTTACAAGATATGTTAAGTCAGTATCAATAACTATGCTCATGGAAATCCTTTAAACTCTCGTAAATATACTAACGTTTATAACGGCAATAATATTCAAAAACTGTAATTTTTGTAACTTTTTGTAATAAAATAGAAAGAATACAAAATTAAGTCCTCTTCAAGGGACGAAGAGGACAAAAATCGGTAGCTGTACATAGCTGTAAGTCTTAGAATATCAGTGCCAGAATATTAATAAGAATTTACTACCAAAATTATACTCACAGCATTCTTAGTTAAATTAGTAGTTAACTACTACTAAGAAATAGTTTACTCGCTTGAAAAGGATATGTCAAGACAGCATAATTTTATTATGAAGGATAGAAGGAATAGCCTCTTAGCGTCAAATATAAAAGCTGAGAGAAATCGGAAGAACTTAACACAATCAGAGCTTGCGGAATTAATAGACATGAGCGACAGTACTGTAAGTCTAATTGAGCGAGGATTGCAAACGCCATCCATATTTGTAGTGCACGATATAGCGAACGCACTTAATATAGATATAAAAGAATTGTTGAAAAATATTCCGTAATAAAAAAATAAAAAAAGCTCTTGATTTTAAAAAATGTTTATAGTACATTTGTTCATGCGAATAAACGCTTAATTGCGGGCTGCTAGCTCAGGTGGTTAGAGCGCACCCCTGATAAGGGTGAGGTCGGTGGTTCGAGTCCACTGCGGCCCATATAAAACACCAGATGACATTTGTTATCTGGTGTTTTATTTTGTTACTCTGACGCAGGGAACAAGACAAATCCACTACACTGCATTACATTAAATTTATACACCTTCGAACGATGTAACAAATCTTACGCGAAAATCTTCTAATGAGTCGACAAATTTTACTCTGAAATCCTCAAAAGAATCTACAAACTGCCATCTGCCACAGCTATCAGGAAAAGAGGTTACAGATTTAACTTTTATATCCTCAAAGCTATCAACTCTTTTAACCCTAAAGTCTTCGAAACTGTCAACTACCTTAACTCTCCCGTATAGGGGTGTTCCGTTATACGTGCAACTTGACGATACCTGTCCCGCGTAAGACACACTACCACAAAAAATAAGACACACAGAGAAAAACAAAATCTTTTTCATATAAACTCCTTTTTCTAACACACAATTATAAAACGATTTAAAAACAAATATGTTCTTTTTGTCAACAAAACTATATTAAATTAGAACCGTTTCTTTTTTATAAATTACTTTGCAGTCGCTAATAAGTTTTTGAGTAACAGATAAATCCCAAGCTTTCATTCTGCTATGCCACTTTTTATGCTTAATAAAAGTTTTCCAATCCAGTTGGTAAATAGCATTTAACTCCAGATTATCGTTAAAACAACAAATAATTACATACTCAAATTTTCTGTCATCCGGAATGTTTGAACCCTTTTCATTCAATCCGTAAAATACCCCTGTTTGTGTACCGCTTGTGGATTTAATACTGTATCTTTCACCGTTTCTATCAATCGCATCAATATTTTGTGTATTAATAGGTGCAGCTTGCAAATTAGGCAATTTAGTATTATTGCAATAATATTTGATTGCCAGATATTCTCCTAAGTCACCAAGAACATTTTTTGTTCTTATGATTTTCCTGTTTTTTAACTCTTTAATTACACTACTATATAATTCTATTATTTCTAATTCTGAACAATTTGATAAATCCATACAGCCTCATCTTATAATTTATGAAATTATACCATGAAATATGATTATTTCCAATGTGGTTTGAATGAGGATATTTTTCTTATTGCTGTGTTGAAGCAGCCGTCAAAGTGCACTGCTCTGTCATCAAGAAACACAGTCGCATATCTGTTCTTTTTATCTGTTATGTTTTTTATGAAGTTTAGAAGATTATTTTGTTTTAGCCAATTTTTAGTAATATGTTTGTCTCGAACTGTATAGATTTCTATATCATAATTTTCGGATAATTTTTGAAGGAACTCATATGCCCCTTCCTTTACGGGCGGTAATACATCTTTTTCGAACTTTCCGCAATATGTATTGAGAACGCCGTCTAAATCAATACTTATTATTTTCCTGCTCATTTTAATCCGCCTAATAGAAGTATTATAGAATCTATTAATTAATATAAACATAAATTATTCTGTTGTCAAGTATTAATTTCTAATGTTCTTCTAAAGAGCAGATAAGGACAAAATGAAAAAGCAACTAAAATCAAGCGGCAACGGCTGGTTATTATATTTTACAAAGCCTTTATTGAAATTGTGCGGTTATAATCCTGCAATCACAAAAGTATTATTTACGACTAAAAATAAAACTTTATTTATTACTCCTGTTGACACAAATGATTTAGAAAAGTACGAAAACAACATGGTTCGTGGATTTCAGAAAAACGGGTGCAGTCACGGTTTATACTTTCCAAATACCGTATTAGAGGTTCTCGAAGTTGACCCCGAAACCGATTTACTCGACATTGATATTGATGAAAATAAGTTGATTATTAAAAAGGCTCAATAGTTTTATCGCGTTCGCGAATGAGAATATTTTTGGTTTTCTTTATTATTATTCCATGCCAATTAGTGATAAGAATAAAAAAATATTGCTCGAAGCTTTGTCTCGAACTATCAAAAAACTTAGAGGAAAATATAGTCAATCAAGAATTGCTATTAAAGGCGATATATCAACTTCGACTATAAACCTTATTGAACACGCCAAAAAGGATCCTCAGTACACAACTCTATACAAACTCGCTGAAACATTTGAAATGAGTTTTGATGAGTTTGCAAAACTGATTAATGAGGAAATTCCTAAAAATCTTTCTTTGATTGACAAATAATTCTGCATTGTTTAAAAACTCGACCGTTTTTTTTGATTATAGTAAAATAATTTAAAAAGGTCAGGTGTTTTATGATTTTAGAAAAAAATGTATTTAAAGAAGAGATTAAAGTAAAATATTCGGAAATGGATTACAAACTGGGGCTAAAACCTTCTGCGTTGTTGAACTTTTTGCAGGATTTGGCAAGCGAAAACGCAGAGCAGCTTGGTTTCGGATACTCTTATATATCAAAGAATAACTTGGCATGGTTCCTTTTAAAATACAGGATGGAATTCAACGACTACCCGTCTTCTGTGTACAATCTGACGGTTAAAACAGAGCCAAGAGGCTACAATAAACTGTTTGCATACCGTGATTTTGAATTGTACGAAGGAGAAAAGCTTTTAGGACGTGTAGCAAGTACATGGTCGCTTGTTGATATCTATTCAAAAAGTCTTGCTCCAATGGCAAAAGTTTTTGAAAATAACAAGTATATGGTTCAAAATGAAAAAAGAAATGATGATTTAGTTTACGAAAAGCTTAAACCTGTAGAAAAAGCTGATTTATCAAAAGTTTTTGAAATCCGTTATGATGATATTGACGTTAACCAGCATGCAAACAACGGAAACTACATTATATGGGCATTTGAGCCTTTGAGTTTTGATTTTAAAAGCACTCACAAACTAAAAACTCTTGATATTCAGTTTAAAAAAGAAATTAAATTCGGCAGCAAGATTTTATCAGAAGTCGAATTCAAAGAAGATAACAAAACAATTCACACCATAAAAAATGCTGACACAGACGAAGACTTGTGTTACATGCTTGCCTTATGGAAAAGTTAATTCCATTTTCACTGAACAGTAGCAAAAAATATTTTCTTCGGTTTTAGTAATATTACTTAAAGAAATGTTGAGGATAAATCTCAGCAGGTTTATAATATTTCATGCATTTGAAAAAAATGGAAATTTGAAAGGAATTAATTATAATGGTTTTAGAAATGACATTTCCGCAGTTAGAACGTACTATTAACCCGACTCATGATATAAAACTTTTTGCAGGACGTTCTAATTCCAAACTGGCTCAGGAAATTGCTGATTATTTAGGTACTTCAATCGGTCCTATGGTTATTAAAAACTTTGCTGACGGAGAAATTTACGTTCAGGTCAAGGAAAGTGTCAGAGGGGACGATGTTTTCATCATCCAGCCGTTATGCAACCCTGTTAATGAAAATTTGATGGAATTGTTGATTATCATTGACGCTTTCAAACGTGCAAGTGCTAAAACCATTACTGCGGTAATTCCATACTACGGATACGCAAGACAAGACAGAAAAACTTCCGGCCGCGAAGCTATCACTGCAAAACTTGTTGCGGACTTATTAACTACAGCAGGGGCTGACAGAGTTCTTGCAATGGATTTACACACAGGACAAATTCAAGGTTTCTTTAACATACTTGTTGACCATATTTTTGCAACACCAATCCTTGTTGATTATATCAAAAACTTGGGTATCAACCCTGACGATATGGTTGCAGTAAGCCCTGATACAGGCGGTGTACAAAGAACAAGACACTTTGCAAAAGCAATCGGATGTTCACTAGCTATTATTGACAAAAGACGTGACAAACATAATGAAGCTATTGCAAGCCATGTTATCGGCGAAGTTAAAGATAAAGTTTGCGTAATGTTTGATGACATGATTGATACAGCAGGTACAATATGCGAAGCTTCTAAACTTTTAAAACGTGAAGGAGCAAAAGACGTTTACGTTTGTGCAGCCCACCCTGTATTCTCAGGTCCGGCTGTAGAAAGACTTGCTAATGCTCCTATCAAAGAATGTATAGTTACAAATACAATTCCTCTTGATATGGACAAAATGCCTCCTAACATTAAACAGCTTTCTGTTGCTCCGTTACTGGGTGCTGCAATTGCAAGAATTCATGATGATGAATCAGTAAGTTCTTTATTTGGTTTTGAAAAAGACATGCAAGTTCAGTAACTGAATGCAGCCGCAACTGCTCAGATAATAACTTTTTAAAAGAACCGTTGAAAATTCAGCGGTTCTTTTCTCATACATATGATGTAGATTTTATGACTCTGCATAAAGTTTTGAATCTGCTCTGCCGTAATAAAAATTATTGGATATGAAAAACATAAGTTTTTCATACCTCCTCCCCAAGTCTGGTAGCCGTTCTTCTATAGAATGGCTTTTTTTTATCTCATAAATTTGCGTAAAGAAAACTCCCGATTGGTTACGGGAGAAGGAATGAAAGTAAACGGATTTTTAATCCGTTTCTTTTCGTATGAAAAAATTATTTTATTCGCACTTCTAAAGCCTTTAATCTTGCTTCAATGCGGTTGTTGTTATTCTTTAACTGCTTATTATCATTCTGAACTTGTTTCAAAATCGCCTTTAATTCTTTGTTTTCGTTTTCTAACTGTTTAATTTTTTGTTCATTGTTATCTATTTTTGCGGACAGTTCCTTCACCGCATTTACCATTGCAAAAAACATGTCTTCCATACGGATAGTTAAAAAACCTTTAGCATTTTTTATAACCGCATCAGGAAATATTTTTTGCAAATCTTGGGCGATTACACCTACATGAGGTGTTTTCTTTTTATCATCTTTAAAAGTATAGTTAAAGACTTTAAGCTGTTTAATTTTATCTAAACCTGAAACGAATTCATTGCCGACATATTTCAAGCGTTTATCAGAAAAAGCATTCCAGCCGGCATGATCACCTAAATAGTAAGCGTTGACAAAATCCTGAAAATCCCCTTCATGAGACTTCAAACTGGCGTTTTGCTCATCTTCACGATATCTTTCAAACATTCTCAAACCTTTTGCATTGTTACCGTAACGGTCAGTAATAGGAAGTATTAATGCACCTTTTAAAATTAAATTACCATTAATAACTACAGAAGAATCGTTTGAGCCGCCTCGAAGTGTATTACGCCAAACACCATCGTTATGAACCTCTAAAACAGCGGCACCACCGTTGAATTTGGACGGACTACCGATAAAAACACGTTCTGCACCGTCTGTTGCCCATGCGTCAGTTGTTGTTTTAGGTCCGGAATGATTACCAATACATATTTTATTATATCCTGTAGTAACGTTTTCACAAGCCATAGCACCTATAGCAATATTGTTATTATTTGTCGATTTTGGCAATGCTCCAACACCGATGGCAATATTATGGTCACCTGTTTTATTACTGCCTAACGTTCCGTATTTTGTGCCTGTACCTGTTCCATCAGATGTATATTCAGCACCTATCGCAATATTTTCACTGCCTGATGTATTCGCATAAGCCGCTGACTGTCCCATTGCAACATTACCTTGCCCTGTCGAAGTGCTTGCCAATGCAGAAGAGCCCACTCCCGTGTTATTGCTTGCTTTGTTAGAATATAAAGAATTATATCCAAGGGCAGTATTGTCATTACCTGAGACATTATAATATAAAGTACCATAACCGATAACTGAATTACGATATCCAGTAGTGTTCGACTTCATAGCAAACGGTCCTATAGCAGAATTATAAAATCCGGTTGTATTATTATATAATGTATTATCCCCAATTCCTACGTTTCTTGAACCAGTTGTATTATTATACAAAGCTTCATTACCAACTGCTGTATTACCATAAGTAGTTGTGTTGGAGTATAGAGCATTATGACCTATTGCGGTATTACTATATCCTGATGTATTATTACTTAAAGCACTTGAACCGACAGCAATATTATTATACCCGGTTTCATTACGAGATAATGAACCACCACCTACTGCAATGTTATTGCTTCCTGAATCATTAGCCATTAAAGCCTGACCACCTATCGCAATATTTTGACGCCCGGTTGTATTATTATATAAAGTTTCTATTCCCAACGCCGTATTATAAGAACTAGTAGTATTTTTATATAATGCATGATACCCCAAAGCTGTATTTGATGTTCCTGTAGTGTTATAATATAACGCATTGTTACCAATTGCTGTATTTTGAACACCTGTTGTATTCTCATGCAATGATTGGTAACCATATGCTGTATTCGCATTTCCAGTAGTATTACTATACAAAGATTGATAACCTGCTGATGTATTTTTTTCGCCGGTAGAATTACTATGCAGTGAATTCCTGCCTAACGCCACGTTTGCTGAACCTGTGGTATTGGAGATAAGAGCTCCAGAGCCCAATGATAAATTATTGCTTCCCTGTACAGAGCCATTACCAAGAACTACTGTATTATTACCCATATACAATCTGCCTAGTACACTGTCATCACTGCCTTTAAACAATATATGACTTTGGGTATCTCTTGAAGTTTGGATTGTTAATCTGTTATCAGGGTCACCTGCACCGCTTGTTGGACGGTTTTTCTGTCCTATCATAGCTCGCTGCTCACTGCCTAATGCAAAATATGCGTCAGACTGATTATCAGAGTATCGCCATGGACTTGAAATATCTCGCTTTTGACGGGTAGTCATGACAGGGGCAAAGGCGGCTAAAACTATACTCAAAATCAGCATGACTACCATCATTTCAGCCAGCGTAAATGCATATTTATTTTTCATTATAAAATCTCCAAAAGTATTGTAATATCCTATGTCACTATTATAACATAGGATTCGTTTTTTTAAAGGGTGCGAAAAACAGCTCTGGAAGCTTAAATAATCGCCCCCCCCCCCGACGTTGCTGCTGGACCCGGTACATTGTGTCAAGCTTGCATAATCGTCATAACTTTCGTTACTCGGGGTTTGCATAAA
This sequence comes from Candidatus Gastranaerophilaceae bacterium, assembly GCA_046955055.1. Classification (GTDB taxonomy): domain Bacteria; phylum Cyanobacteriota; class Vampirovibrionia; order Gastranaerophilales; family Gastranaerophilaceae; genus JBKUMA01. The sequence goes on along the minus strand of JBKUMA010000039.1, from coordinate 753 downwards.
TTTTAGTGCTTTATTATTACTTTTCATACTTTCACTCCTCAAATATATTTATTATTATAAAGGATATTGTAATTTTTAACAAGTGATTGAGCACATCAAGTTTATAAATAAATAGTTAATTTATTAACCTTTTACAAAAAATTTGTTATAATAAATTTATGAATGATAAAAATTACGAAGATTTTATTTCAACTGTCAGCCACGAGTTGCGTACACCTTTGACTTCAATAAGAGGGTTTTCTCAAACTATGCTTAATTCGTGGGATAAACTTGATGATGAAAGCAAAAAAAAGTTTTTGAAAATTATTGAAGAACAATCAAACAGGCTTATTAATCTTGTTGAAAATATGCTTTCCGTTACAAAGCTTCAATCCTCAAAAGACAGTCTGATACTGAAAGAAGTTGCAATCAAACCAATTATTAATACGATAACATCTATTACTAAAAACCAATATCCAAACCATAAATTTGAAATTGTTATTAACGAAAAAACGCCTGCTATTCTTGTTGACAAAGACAAATTCACTCAAATCATGACAAATCTAATAGAAAATGCGGCAAAATATTCTGATGAAAATTCAACAATAACAGTCAAAACCGGATTTTGTGAAAACTGTGAATTTGTTTCAATCAGCGTAACCGACACAGGTATCGGGATTGCGGAAGAAGATTACGAAAAAATATTTACTAAATTTTCGCGTTTAGACAATCCTTTGACAAGAAAAGTTCAAGGAAGCGGGCTTGGTCTATATA
>JBKUMA010000038.1:0-9574 GCA_046955055.1 Candidatus Gastranaerophilaceae bacterium | reverse complement strand
TCTTTACAGAGAAAAATGTTTGCTAAAGGGCTTAACTTTGTATCTGACGGTGCATTCGTAAATGAAGGTCTGGAAGGTATACACTTCAAACATATTTTAAAATGGGGTGATAAATCACCGTATTTCTATTGGTTCAGAATATATGCACTTCAAGACAGCCCGTTCACTTTAGGTATTTTCGGCAAAGACAATAAAAATATCGCCCAAAGATTAGTAAACGGTCAAAACATTTACTATGAAGATGGCGGAAAAATTAAGCAGAAGAAAAACCCTAAATATGACTCTAAAAAACCTACATATATCCAAATCTATGATAAACGATTAGTAAAAAATCCTTCAAGACTTGATCCAAGCAAGTTAATAGAATCATACGACAATTTGGCAACAGACAACCCTGTCGAAATTAACAATCATAACGATACAGTTATTCCATACAGTTTTCCGATAAGAGAAAAAACTTACGCTAAAAATATGGAAAACTTAATCGAATACAATAAGAATAATCCTAAATCACCAATCAAACTTGATAGCTTTGAGGCAACAAGAATTTTAACCAAATTCGAAAACTTTGAATTTGAAGAAAAATTTGAGTCAGGTGTAGAAACTTGGGATGCCAACGTTGATATTATAAAACTAAACTATGCATATTCTCACACAGATACTATGCATTTGAAACAAACTCTGTCTACTGAAGAACGCAAAAAAATGACTAAACTTCTTCAACAAAAAAATATGGAAGTACAAGACTATGCAATTTCTTCAGGAAAATACTGGACAAAGAAAACAAATCAAATACTTTTAACTTATATTGCCCAAAATATTAAAAATTCAGAAATTCAAAACTTAATAAAAAATGATAAAGACGTTAAAACTCCTGCAGATGCATACTATAAACTTTTAATGCAAAAAAGCAACAACAATATATTCCCGGAAACATTGAAAAATGACATTGATAAAAAATCTATTGAAAATGTTTTAAACGGAAATTATAATTTAAAAACTCCTAAAATGCACACAGATAAGAGTTACAAAGAATTAATTATTGCTGGCTTGATGGATATGCCGCTTGACTCTGTTGAAGTTGGTGACGATATTGCTGCTGTTTTGGCTTCTCCATATATAACTAAAAGAGCAGAAACTGAAAATGAAATCGGTATGTCACGCTTTGATTTTATTAAAAATGCAGCACCTCTTGATAAAGAATATACTGACACTTTCAATAAAATGAATGAAATATATACAAGAGAAATGTCCGTATTTGCAAACCAGGTTTTAGACAGTATTAATGAAAAACTTGACGAACTTCCAAACGGAATGAAGTTAAGCAGCGAAGAAGGCCGCAATTCATCTGTATTAGGTAAATATTTAATTCCGATAATTGCTCCGGAAATTGCTAAGTTCTCAATTATTAAATCAATAGATCCAAATGCCAAAATAACTGTTAATCCTAAAAATGGTGAAATCAGTTATGATTATAAAAAACTTAAACAAACTTCCCTTGCAGGTTTAGGAATTATTGCTGACAGCCCTAAAGACGAAGCTAATCAATTATTAAACCTTATTAAAAAGAGAATTTCAAAATTATCATCTAAAGATAAAACCGATTTTACAAATGCAATTCTTTTATCATTAAGAGGCGTAAACCTTGATAGCTACAAACTTGCAGAAATGATAATAGACAAGTCTGAAGCAGGTTTGGATTGGAGAATTGACGCTACCAAAGATATTGCTGATATTAATGCAATGAAAGATAAAAAAATGCATTTTGAAGGCACATGGGATACGATTATCAACTTCTGGAAAAAATTTAACGATAATGTAATATCTGAAAACAGAAATGCTTACATTGCAGCAGAAGTTACAGATGCCAATCCTCTTCTAATGGAAGAAGATAAAATGCCTACTCCAAAATTTTCTAACGGAAAAGAGGCAGAAAGACAGTTGTTAAATCAGGCCGGTTTTACAACCATGGCAAATTACGGATACTTCTTTACTGATTTAGCACAAATATTTGCCAAGAAGACAGAAACAGGAGAACCTGGTGCTTTAGGCGATGTTGAACAAATCTTCAAACTTCTTGTTGGCAACAGCGGATTTTTACGTTCTGCTTCACTGCCTGCATTACAATACTCATACAACGTGATAGATAACCACGACGTACCTAGAGCATTGCATTGTATGGCTATGGATATGCAGCTTTTCTATTATGATTTCAGATCCAACAAGAATAGACCATACAAGGAACTAGCTTACAGATTAATTAAAAATGACTTTGGTTCGCCTAAAATAACTGACGAAATGCTTAACTCTGTATATTGGCCTGACGTAAGCAACAAAGCTGTTGCTATGGCTGATTCATTAAACAGAGGTTTTGGTAAAGGTCTTGTAAATATTTACGGTAATTCTTCAAGACAAAAAGAAATGTGGGAAAAAATTGCTCCTTCAATTACTGACCTTGCTAACGGCAAATTCAAAGGAAAAACTTTTGAAGCAGAAGGCTTTGGTGTAAAACCGTTTGATATGACAATCAAAATGGTAATCGATCAGGCAATATCAGAACACGGTCTGCATCTTGCAAATAATGATGAAAGATTAAAACTTGAAAAAGAAATCCTAAAAGTTATATTAGAACCTGCTATGACCAAATATTTGGGATTAATGAAATTCCTTGTAGCTCTTCCGGGCAACCCAACATTATACGCAGGTGATGAATTAGGTGCTACAGGTTATGAAACTAAGACAAAGAACATATACCTGCAAAATAGAAATTACCTTCACAATGAATGGGTAGATTCTTCACATAATGATTATAGAGATTATATTGCTAAAAAGAAAGAAGATCTCGACATTTTATTTTCACTTCGTAAAAGACCTGAATTGCACGCACTTAATGACGGTGCACCATTCATGCTAAATACTGTAGAAGGCACAGTTGATAATTCTTCAGAAAAAGCAAAAATCACAGGTATTTTAAGACACAGTACAGATGGAGCAATGGCAATTTCCTTGTTCAACACAAAAGGTGTGCATAATAATTATGACCAAAACTATTCTCCATTTGGTGTTACAATCGAAAGTATAGATCTTGGAGAAAACAATCCTAATAAACAAGTCGGATTACCTTCAGGTATAAAACCAGGTGCAATCTTTGTAGATGCATATGATAAAAATAATAAATTTGTAGTTTGCGAATCAGACGGCAAATATTATATAAGACATTATAACGGATATAAAAAAGATGATTCCCCTGTATATATAAAAGATTCAATTCTTGTCCTTTATCATATGCCGGGTATGCAAGCCGCAGTAAAAGAAGAATATACTCCGTCTTTCAAAGGCAGAAAAATTCTTTATAATCCGCAGTATAATTTTGTATCAAATCCATATTCACAACCTAAGAACGTTAGCCTTGGTTCAAATTTAATGCTGACAAGTAAATAATACTTTTAAGAAATCTTTGTAGTAAAATATTAACTACGGAGGATTTTTATGAGTTGGCTATATTTGTTTTTAGCAATAATTTTTGAAATTATCGGTACAACATTAATGAAGCTTTCAAACGGCTTTACGATAATTATTCCAACAGCTGGTTCGTTATTGTCGTATCTTGTTTGTTTTACATTTCTTTCTTTTGCACTAAAAACAATAGATGTTGGCATAGCTTACGCCATATGGAGTGCTGTAGGACTTTCAATAATTGCAGCCATAGGAATAATTTTTTTCCACGAAGACGTCAATCCCATAAAAATAATTTCCCTGTCTTTAATCATAGTTGGCATTATAGGCTTGAATTTAAGTACAAAACTCCATTAATTACTTAAAGAATTTTCTAACTTTTTTTGTCGTTTCAAAATTATAAGGCGGATACATTATATTTAACTCCATTTCTGAATGTTTTATTAAAACACTTTTTAAATGCGTGAATGTATCAAAACTGTACTTACCGTGATATTGTCCTACGCCTGATGAGCCAACGCCACCAAATGGCATTGTAGGTGCAATATTCTGTGTCATAACATCGTTTACAGCACCACCGCCAAAAGAAAGATTTTTAATAATTTTCTTTTCAAAGTCATTGTCCTTTGTGAAAACATATAGCCCTAAAGGCTTTGGTTTTTCTCTTAAAACCTTAATAACCTCGTCTATGTCGCTGTATGCAAGTATAGGAAGAATTGGTCCAAAAATTTCGTCTTCCATAATAGGGCTGGAGAAAGATTTTATATCAAGAATTGTCGGTTCAATATACAAACCGCATTCATCGCTTTGTCCTCCAAAGATTATATTGTCATTTTCTTTTGTAATTAAATCTCTCAATTTGAAGAAAGCCTTTTCGTCAATTATTCTTCCGTAATCCTTGCTTTCTTGAGGGATTACACCGAAGAAAGCTTTAATAGATTTTATAATTTCATGAACAAGTTTATCTTTAACATCATAATGGGCAATGACATAATCCGGAGCAATACAAGTTTGACCGCAGTTTAAAAACTTTGCCCAGGTTATTTTTTTTGCCGCTAACTCTATATTTGCCGTCTTATCAACAATTACAGGGCTTTTGCCACCAAGTTCAAGAGTATAAGGAATAAGTTTTTTGGCAGCAGTCTGAGCAACTTGTATACCTGTTTCGGTACTGCCTGTGAAAAATATATAGTCGAATTCCGAATTCACAAGTTCATCAGAAGAAATTTCTGTAGGCAAAAGACATTTTATATAATTCGGATTAAAAGCATCAGCAATAATTTTACAAATAACTTTTGCACTCGCAGGTGTTCTTTTCGAAGCTTTGACAACAGCACAGTTGCCAGCGGCTATTGCACCTATTAACGGGGCAAAAGCAAGCTGCATAGGGTAATTGAACGGCACAATAATTAAAGCAACTCCGTATGGTTCTTTCATTATGCAGCCTTTAGCCGGCTTCAAAAATATCGGTAGTCCAGCTTTTTCAGGTCTTGCCCATTTTTTCAAATGTCTGATTGCAAAATCTATCTCTTGCAATACAAAACCAAATTCAGTAGTATAAATTTCAAACTCAGGTTTGCGTAAATCATCTTTCAAAGCTTGAACGATTTCCGGTTCGTATTTTTTGAATGAATCTCTAAGTTTTTTGAGCTGTTCAATTCTAAAATCCAAATCTTTAGTTTGATTTGTGTAATAAAATTTTTTAATATTTTTTAAAATTTCTTCAATCATAGTAAAGTCATTAAAACTTATATGATTGAGAAAAACAATTACCCTGTAAGATTAGACGTTAAATCTAAAATGGACTAAATCACCGTCTTGTACAACGTAATCTTTTCCCTCCAAGCGTGTAACACCTTTTTCTTTGCAAGCGTTATAAGAACCGCAAGAAACGAATTCATCGTAAGGGGTAATTTCCGCTCTGATAAAACCTTTTTCAAAATCTGTATGAATAACACCTGCTGCTTGAGGGGCTTTTGCACCTGCAGGAATTGTCCAGGCGTGAACTTCTTTTTCTCCAGCAGTGATAAATGTTCTTAGGTTTAAAAGATGATAGACAGACTTAATCATACGATTAATCCCGCTGTCTTCAACTCCGAGTTCTTTCAAATATTCAAGAGCTTCTTCCTTGCCGAGTTCACAAAGTTCTTCTTCAATCTTCGCAGAAATTATAACAACTTCTGCCCCATGAGATTTTGCATAATCTTGAACACGTTTTGTATATTCGTTACCTGATTTCAAATCAAATTCAGATACATTTGCCGCATAAATAACCGGTTTTACAGACATCAAATTAAGCTGTTTCACAACTGCAATTTCATCGCCTTCAAAGTGCTCATTTATATTAATGAAAGTACCTTCTGAAAGCAGTTCTGTAAGTTTGTTTAAAACCTTATCTTCTAACACAGCTTCCTTATCTCCGCCTTTTGCCTGTTTTGCAATACGTGCCTGACGTTTTTCAACAGAAGCCATATCAGCAAGAGCAAGTTCTGTATTTATTATTTCGATATCAGCAATCGGATCGACTTTTCCTGAAACGTGAATTGTATTTTCATCGTCGAAACATCTTACAACCTGAATAATAGCATCAACTTCTCTTATATTATGCAAAAATTGGTTACCTAATCCTTCACCTTTGCTTGCACCTTTAACCAGGCCTGCAATATCAACAAATTCAATTGCTGTAGGGATTATATCTTTGCACTTGCAAAGTTTTTGCAAGATTTCAAGTCTTTCGTCGGGAACTGTAACAACTCCCACATTTGGTTCAATAGTACAAAACGGATAGTTAGCACTCTGAGCATTTTTCGCACTTGTCAAAGCATTAAATAAAGTTGATTTTCCAACATTCGGCAATCCTACAATCCCTGTTCTTAGCATTATAATTAATTCCTTCTTAAATTTCCTACTACATTCAATTTTATCATAAACAAAAGGTTATTTGAGGATTTATATTTAATCTTTAGTATAATTTTAAATATTAAACAAATAAACCCTCTGTCACTGCGTGACATCTCCCTTACAAGGGAGATAATTCTACCCCCTTTATAAAGGGGGATTAGGGGGATTTTATTTTTCTTTCAATATCATCACAAACACCCTCAAAATTACAATTTATTTCGGTGTTAGTGTATCTTAAAACTTTTATCCCCAGACTTTGCAGATAGCTATCTCTTTTTTTATCATTCAGGATTGCATTATCTTCATAATGCTGAGTGCCATCTAATTCAATTACTATATTGGCTTTTGGAGAATAAAAATCAACTATATAATTACCTATAACTTTTTGACGCAAAAAACGAACATTACAATTCCGTAAATAAGCATACCATAGCTTCCGCTCTTCTGGTGTCATATTTTTGCGTAATTCTCTTGCCAATATCTTCAACTCAGAATTATATTTTAATATAATTTTCTCTTACCTTTTTTTATACCTTAAGCCATGTCTTCTGATGGGCCATTCATAACCTGAATGCCGAATTTCGTTCTGAACAAGTGTTTTACTGTATCACCTTGAATTTCGTACATCATCTTATTAAACAAGTCATATGCCTCACGTTTATACTCGATTAACGGATCTTTCTGTCCGTATGCACGCAAGCCGATACCATCACGAAGCATATCAATATTATGCAAGTGATCTATCCATTTGTTGTCAACTACACGAAGCAAGATATCTTTTTCCAAACTTCTGATAACATTCTCATCAGAAAATGCTTCTTGTGGAATAAAGTTCGAATCATATTTTGAAATTACATCGTTATAAAAATCAATAACTTCCTGTTCATGAGTTCTGTATGCGTTGATAGCAAACTCTTTTAATTTATCATAAACAACATCAAATCTTAAATTCTGTACGTCTTTTACTTCAAAATGATTTAGCTGAGGAATAATTGAATGTAATTCCTTAATCATAGTTTCTAAATCTTCATAAATATATTCTTCAGGAGTTTGTTCAGGAGAAATATAACTTCTTAACAGCCTGTCAATTTCTTTTTCTATCATATAGTAAATATCTTCTGACAAATTCTTGCCTGCAAGAACCTTACGACGTTGTGCATAGAATTTTTCACGCTGAATATTCATAACATCGTCGTATTCCAATACAGATTTTCTTATATCAAAGTGGTAAGTTTCAACTTTCTTTTGAGCCGATTGAATTTGTTTTGAAATTAATGGTGATTCAATTGCCATTGCTTCATCAACATTAAGCATATTCATTAAAGAAGTTATTTTATCACCGCCAAATATTCTCATCAGGTTGTCTTCCAATGATAAGAAAAATCTTGTTGAACCAGGGTCACCCTGACGTGCAGCACGACCTCTCAACTGGTTATCAATACGGCGTGATTCATGGCGTTCAGTACCGATTACGTGTAAACCGCCTGCTTCTACAACTTTTTTATGTTCTTCTTCCGTAATCTTTCTTGCTTCAGCCAGAAGTTCTTCTTTCTTAGCATTGTATTCATCACTACCTTCTTCTAAACCTAGAGAATCCAATTTTTCTTTAGCAAGGTATTCAGCGTTACCGCCTAAGAGAATATCTGTTCCACGGCCTGCCATGTTAGTTGCAATTGTTACAGCTCCAACACGTCCTGCCTGTGCAATGATATAAGCTTCTTTGGCGTGATGCTTTGCATTCAAGACATTATGCTTGATACCGCGTTTTGAAAGTAAATGTGACACATACTCTGATTTTTCAATACTGATTGTACCTACAAGAACAGGTCTTCCAAGTTGATTCATATAAACAATATCATCAACCACTGATAAGAACTTTTGCTTTTCAGTTTTATAAATAACATCAGGATAGTTCATTCTGATATCAGGTTTATTTGTCGGAATTGTGGTAACTTCAAGGTTATAAATCTTTCCGAATTCAGCTTCCTCAGTCATCGCTGTACCTGTCATACCTGATAATTTAGGATAAAGTCTGAAAAGATTTTGGAAAGTTATTGATGCAAGTGTTTGAGTTTCATCTTGAATTTTAACGCCTTCTTTGGCCTCAATAGCCTGATGAAGCCCGTCAGACCAACGTCTGCCTTCCATCAAACGACCAGTGAATTCATCAACAATCATTACTTCGTCATTTTTAATTACATAGTCTGTGTCTTTTACAAAAAGTTCTTTAGCCTTTAAAGCTTGGAGTAAGTGGTGAGCGTATTGAGTATTAATATCGAATAAATCTTTTACTCCGATAATTTCTTGAGCCCTATCAATACCTTCTTCTGTAAGAATAATATTTTTATTCTTTTCGTCAACTTCGTAATCAACAACTTTTTGTAATTGTGGAGCAACTTTTGCCATCATTTGATATGTTTCTGCAGACTTTTCAAGACGTCCGCTGATAATCAACGGTGTTCTTGCTTCGTCAATCAAAATACTGTCAACTTCGTCAATAATCGCGTAATTATATGGTCTTTGTACAAGCATATCAATACTGCCTGCCATATTATCCCTCAAGTAATCAAAACCGAATTCGTTGTTTGTACCGTAAGTAATATCGCAAGCATATGCTTCTTTTTTCTTTTCAAAATCATCTGCAGAACGCCCGCCTGAGAGGATTACCCCGACAGAAAGTCCTAAAAATTTATAAATCTTACCCATCCATTCGCTGTCTCGTTTTGCAAGATAGTCATTAACTGTAATGACGTGTACACCTTTACCTGTCAATGCGTTCAAGTATGCTGGCAAAGTTGCAACAAGCGTTTTACCTTCACCGGTTCTCATTTCTGCAATATGTCCGTTATGAAGAAAATATCCGCCCACAAGCTGAACATCAAAGTGACGCATATTCAAAACACGTTTACCTGCTTCTCGAACTGTCGCAAAAGCTTCCGGCAAAATTTTATCAAGAGCTTCTTTTTCTAATTTTCTATCTGTATTGAAATCAGAAGATGTAGGACGTTTTGCAAGTATTTCTTTAAACTCATCAGTTTTAGCACGCAATTCATCATCACTAAGTTCTGCAAATTGAGGTTCTAAACTATTTATATGCTCAATTATAGGCATTATACGCTTAACTTTTTTTTCGTTAGGATCTCCCAACATCTTCATTAATAGACTTATCATTATAAAAATTTCCTCTCCAATTCTGGTATTATATATATAATACTAG
>JBKUMA010000037.1:0-9788 GCA_046955055.1 Candidatus Gastranaerophilaceae bacterium | reverse complement strand
GAACAGCATTAATAAGTATTAGCATACTTGTACCGAAAAGATAATTTGTATCTTTCAAAACATCAAGTTTAACTAAAGGATTTTTACCTTTGACTTGTGAATAAAAGAACAATACTGCACCTGTAATCGCAATTGCAGAAAGCCAGCATATATATGGAGCATTAAACCAGTCTGCGTCATTACCTTTATCAAACACGATTTGCAGAGGTATAAGCCATACGCACAACCATAAAAACCCGAATTTATCTAAATGAACATTTTTTTGTTTTCTCGCATAAGGAGGGTCCTCAAGAAATTTCTTAGCCAATGCAATACAGAAACAGCCAACAGGAATATTAATAAAGAAAATATACGGCCAAGACCAGTTTTCAGTAATCCATCCGCCAAGCACCGGTCCAACAATCGGAGCAACAATTACAACAAGTCCGTATACTGCCATTGCCTTGTTTCTTGCTTCACCGGTAAAGCTTTCCATACATATAGCTTGCCCCATAGGCATTAAACAGCCGCCGCCTAAACCTTGTAATGCACGTGCAATTACTATCATACCTATTGAGTTTGCAATTCCGCACAAAAAAGAAGCTACCGTAAAAATAAATACGCCAAGCATAAACAGATTTTTCCGTCCAAGAAACTTACAGAAAAAGTCAATCATCGGAATTACGATACTACTCGCCATCAAATAGCTTGTCAGAACCCAAATAGATTCTTGCGAACTAACTGAATATGAACCTGCAATATGCGGCAAAGCAACGTTAGCAACAGTTTCATCAAGTGCATACATAAATGTAGCAAGCATTACCGGCATTATCATAAACCAAGGGTTTACTGACGGTTTCCATTGTTGTATTTCTTCGTTTGTCATACTTCTTTTTCTACCTAATGCGTCTTTAATTATTTTCTTACTTAATAGTCGGAAGGAGCCTTGCAGGCTCCTTTTAATTATTTAACTTTTACTTTTGGAACAACTGACATACCAGGAACGATTGTATACTGGTCAGGGTCAATTTTTTCAGTAAATACGATTTTAACAGGAATTCTTTGAACGATTTTTACGAAAGAACCTACTGCGTTTTCAGGCGGGAATAAGCTTGATTTTGCACCTGAAGCACGTTGAATACTGTCAACTTTTCCTTTGAAAATATGGTTTGGATAAGTATCAACTTTAATATCAACTTCCTGTCCCGGTTTCATATAACGTAACTGGTTTTCTTTGTAGTTTGCAACAACCCAAACGTCGTTAGGAACAATTACAAAAAGCGGTGAACCAGCACTTACATACATACCGGTTTCAACTCTTCTGTTTGAAACTGTACCGTCTTGAGGTGCAATTACTTTAGTATAAGAAAGATTTAATGCAGCTTGATCTCTTAAAGCTTTTACGGCTTTCAAATCAGCATCAGCAACTTTGTTATCATTAGCCGATAACAATGATTGTTCAGCCTGTGTTAAGTTAGCCTGTGCACTGTCGTATTTTGCTTGTGCAGAATCAAGAGTTTGTTTTGAAACAGCACCTTCTGCATATAAATTTTTATATCTTTCCAAATCTTTTCTTGCTACTTCGATATTTGATTGAGAAGCATTATAATTCGCTTTAGCATTTTTTTGATTTAACAAAGTTTTTTGATAATTAGCTTCTGCCTGTTCAAGTTTAACTTTGTAATCAGTATCGTCGATTTCTGCAACAACCATGCCTGCCTTAATAGGCTGGTTGTCAGTCACATAAACTTTTGTAATATGTCCGCTGACTTTTGGAGAAACTTGTACCGTTGTTGTTTCTACATAAGCATCGTCGGTTGATTGAAATCTTAATGCATCATGGATTGCAACACCGGCAGCAACAACTGCAACAGCAATTATGCCCGCAAAGATAAATCTTTTAAACGGTTTACGTTGTTGTTTTTCATTATCCTGAACATTTTCGTTTTGTTCTTCTGATTGAATATTTTGTTCTTCCATTTTTTACCTCATATTTTATATATTCATATTAACTGCTTTTTCTAAGTCTAATCTAAATTTTTTTAATGTTTGCTGGACGCTGTCAACTTCTTTCGGAGAAATTCTTTTTGTCATGCCATCCATATAACCTTTAATTTTTTTATTAATTTTTTGTAGTTCATTTAAACCATTTTCTGTTATACCCATTTTCTTAACAAGTCTATTATTTTTTGTATCAATAAATCGGGTAATAAATCCTTTTTCTTCCAGAGAATTTAAAATTCTACCGGTATTAGCTCTGTCCTTTAAAATTAATTTTGCTAAATCCCTTTGACAAATTCCTGCATTAATCGACACAGTATCAAGTGCACTATACTCATCAGGAGAAAGCTCAATAGATAACCTATCAAACAGTTGAGTTGTTAAAATTCTCATTAACCGTGCTGTCTGTTCAAGTTCATAATGAATGCTGTCTGTATAATGTAATAATTTGTCTTCTGTCATTGTCTTCCAATTAGTTTTATAATTTGTTTTATTATTTTAATACTATGTTGTAAAAAAAATATGTTGCATTTACAACAATATTATGCTAGCATATGATTATTAAAAATGCAAGCACTTAAAATTTAATATGAGGTAAAAAGTGAAAAAGGTTATATCAATAGCATTACTGGCAAGTTTCATGAGTATAAATTTCATGCCCGTAATCGCAGCAGAAAATAATAATACATCTACTGCTTCCCCAAAACAATTCAAAAGCATGGTTACAAAAAACAAAAATAAGAAAACCAGCAATGATTATAAATTCGCATATGTAAATTTAAACTGGTGGGATAATTTCAATGATGACTTGTTAACAAGCTATATTCAAAAAGCTGTTTTAAATAACTATGATTTAAAAATGGCATCATTAAACGTTGATGAGTATTATCAAAACGTTAGACTTCAATTTGCAAGTGAATTACCTTCAGCAACCGTAGGCGGTGCACCGGCTTTAATGAAAATGCCAGGCAAAACTAACACTGAAATGAGCTTTGCAGTACCTGCAATTGTAAGTTACGAAGCTGATATTTTCTTGAAAAACCATGACAAAACTAAATCTGTAAAAAAACTTTACGAAGCTTCCAAATTAGATGAGAGAGCTGCTTACATATCAATAGCTTCAGCAGTCGGAACTACTTATTTAAATATAGTTAAACTTGACAAAACTATTGAACTTCAAGAGGAAATAGTTAAACAAAGACAACAAATCTACGATTTAATGCTTTTAAGAAACAAGGAAGGATTAACTTCTACAGCTGATACAGTTAAAGCTAATAAAGCTCTTGTACAAAGCCAAACAGATTTGATTGAATTTCAAAAACAAAGAGAAAAATGCCTTCATCAATTTGCTGTTCTGTTAGGTGAAAGCCCTGAAAATGCAACAGCGTATGCAAGAACATCTCTTGATGAATTAGCATATAACCAGTCTATTCCTGCATCAATTCCATCAGAAATAATCATGCAAAGACCTGATTACATCAGAGCCGAAAAAATGGTAGAAAAAGCAGGTATAGACGTAAGAGTAGCAAAAAAAGAATTCCTTCCGTCAATAAATATCATAGGACTTGCATTATTTAATGCAGGCGATTTGGGCAGTCTTTTTACAACCAGAAATGCATTATTCGGTCTTGCAGGCGGTATAATGGCACCACTTTTCCAAGGCGGTTCATTGACAGCGAATTTGAGATTGAAAAAAGCTACTTATGAAAGAATTTTACAAGACTATTACAAAACTAACTTAACAGCTATCCAAGAAATTAATGATGCTCTTGTTTCAGCACGAATGGATAAACAGAAAATGGAACAAACACTTAAACAAGCAAAACTTGAACAAGCTGATTATAAGTACAATGAACACAAATACAATCAAGGAACTATATCAAAACTTGACTTGATTCAATACAAAGAAAATCTATTATCAATCGACAAACTTGTAGCCCAACAAAAAGTTGAATGTATGGTTGACTCAATCGAACTATACAAAGCTGCAGGCAGCAAACCTTACGACTATGTACAATAATACAAAGACTCACTTATACTAACTAACACTATAAAATATATAATCATCACCTCTTTACTTTAAAACTTTAAAGTAATGTGCCGGCAAAACACTCACAATTGCCGGCATTTTCTTTGATAATTTGCAGCAATGTAAAAATATGTAACAAAGAATTGTAAATTATTAAAGTTTTCTAAAAAACACTCCGATAAAAAATATGTAAGCAAAAGTTAATAAGGAGTGTGTATTATGGATGAAAAAAAAGTTTTAGATATCGAAGATTTAATGATTGATTACGGCGAAATGACAAGCTTTAATTTCGACTCATTAGATTACAAACAAGTGAAAGATTTACAAAAAATTACTGACAGCGAATATGCCAACAAACCTTATTCTTTCAAATACGGCAAATTCGATTTGGTAGATTTGTTCCATTCTTTTATTTCAACAAAAGAAAACTAATACCTTTATTGAAGTGTAAGTTGTTAATTATAGGATATGTGCTATGAACGAAAAAGAACTTTTTGAGAACTTTTGCTTTCTTCCTGATTGGAGCGAAGTGGAAAATAAACCGGAAGATAATTGTGAACAAAAAATGCAGGAAATTGTTGAAAAACAATCGCATTCGCATAGAAAAGATTTATCAACACTCCTTGCCGAGTTAGAAGAGATTAAAAATAACATCGAAGAAATAAAAGCCAAAGAATGGCACTTAGCAAAACTGATTAAGTTCCATAAAGAAGGCTTTTCCCTCTGATAAAAGAGGTTTACGACTACCGATTTGGGTGAATAGTACAATTTAATATTTACAATACATTGTCGCCGCAACCCGGCGATTTTTTTTAAATATCTTCAAAGACTTCTTCATCAAGCAAAATATCATGTCCCATATTGTGCATCAAATCAAGATATGCACGATAATATACCTGCATTGCACCAATATATTCATTCAACATTTCCTGATGTGAATTTTCAATTATGAAAAGGTTTAATAAAGTAGTCTGTCCTTTTTCATATCTTTTTTCAGACATTTTCAAAATCTCATCGGATTCTTTTAAAATATCTTTGTAATAAGACATATTCTCTTTTGCATATTTAAACTGGTTATAATCTTCTTTTAAAGCGAACTTCAATTTATTTTCAAAGGACAACTTATCAATCTTCGCCCTCTCAAGAACAATCTTTGCCCTGTTAATTTCAGGTCTGTACGAATACAATACAGGAACATCCAATGCACCGCCTACAAACGCACCCTGTCCTCTTCCGTCGCCTGAAAACGCATAACCGCCCATTACAGTTAAATCAGGAATTACCTTATGTTTTGCAACAGATAATTCTTTTTCTGACTTTTCAATATTATTATCGGAAATTCTTATTGAATAACTGAATTTCATAGCAATTTCTTCAATAGTATTGTAATCAGGAAGTTGAATATCTAGTAGGGAAATATGCTCTTCAAACAAAGAATTTTCACGCGTATCGTACATTACAACACTGTCTTTCAAATTCAATGTATCGTTTAAATGGAACTGTGCATATAAAAGATTTGCTTTTGCCTTGTTCAAAAGAATAATTTGTTTTTTATGTTTAATTTCCGATTGAAGCTTTTCAATTTCGTAATTTTGTGAACTTTTAGGTTTTGCTTCTGCCAAAATCTTCATTTTATTAAAAAGCTCTTCTCTTTGCTGTAAAATTGAAACAACTGATTTCATATAAACAACATCGAAGTAAGCACTCATAACGTCAATTTTGAGATTTAATTCTTCTTGACGCACCTGATTTTGTATAAGATGTAAATTTGCAGCAGCAGCTTTTTTTCTAACGCCTCTTTTTGCGATTTCAATAGGAATAGCAAGTCCTGCCTGACTTGCATTTGAGGTTGCAATAGAACCCATAAGAACATTAGATTGAATTTGAGGATTTTTTAAAGCACCTGCCATTTTAACTTCTTGCTCAAGAATATCTATTTCTTTACGTTTTGCCTGTAAAGCCAGGTTATTTCTCAGTGCAAGCTGAACCGCGTCCGACGCGGAAATCTTCACAACTTCTGCATAAGAGGGCATTATAGTAATTATCAGAGTAAATATAAGTATAACTATCTTTTTCATACTATTACATCATACTATAAACACACAAAATAAACAGGACGGATTTGTTTAATCCGTCCTAAAAATTATACATGGTTACACAAATAAAAAGGAGTCTATATTACGCAAGTTTTGGTTTGCCTGCAATATTGATAAGAATATCAATAACTTTAGGCATTTGACATTTAAACGAATAATTACCTTTTGCAAGAGAGCATTTTTTACAGTCGCAGTTAATGGAATAACATTCCATGGCTTGTTCGGTCCAGCTTTGAGTAATAGAACCGGAAATTTCACCGTTAGTCTGCGGATAAAATTCACGCTCTGACACAGAAACCTTTTCCACTTCCCCTCTCCTTCGAAAAAAAATTTCGATTACTAACCCATATTTATTATAGCAACCGCAAATTTCTTTTTAATCCTCTAAAAAGATGATTAATCTATCATAGCAACGGGCACAGAGCCTTTAAAGTTTCTAACTAGAGCCAAATCAGCCTCTGTATAAATTCCTTTATCACCCATGCCTGCATTCTGAACGACCTCGCCCATAGGTGCACAAATCATAGAATTGCCAACGGAATATAAGAATTTATTTGCATTTCCTGATAAATTTGCAGTCACAAAATAAACAAGACTTTCTGTAGCACGACAAATATTCATAGCTTTCCATGTTGTCAAAAAGTCATCTTTTTGTTTATCAGGTGAAGCCGTTAAATTACTCCAGGCAGAAGGAGAAACGATAATTTCCGCACCCATTTGAATTAATTTTTTGTACAGCATAGGGAATTTAATATCAAAACACATACTGACTCCGACTCTGCCAAAATCCAATTCAGCAACAAACGGTCTTTTACCCGGACAAATATAAGTACCTTCGTTTCCGCCGAAATAATTAAACAAATGAATTTTTCTATACTCACCGACAACATTTCCGTATCTGTCAACAACAAACGCTGAGTTGTAACGTTTACCTTCATCTTCAATAATCACAGAGCCGCAAACGATATTCGTATTAAATCTTTTAGCGGTTTCTCTCATAAACTCTATAACTTCTCCGCCGTCTTTTGGTTCAGGCTTGTTAATAAACGCGTTGTCATCAATACCTGTACTAAAGAATTCAGGCAATACTACCAAATCAAGCTTTTTGTCACAATACTGCTTAATTATATCAAATGCTTTTTGTAAATTTGCTTTTTTGTCTCCTATAACAGGATTAAACTGTACAGATAAAATTCCGACATTACTCATATAAACTCCCCTATCATTCAAAATCAAACAACTCTTTAACCTTAACACCAAGACTATCTGCAATATATTTTAACTTGGTGACTGTAACATCAGTTCTTCCTGTTTCAAGCAAACTAATCATTCCTCTTGAAACATTTTCTGATGCTAAATCATCTTGCACCATATTCTTGGAAGTTCTGATTTCCTTAATACGCTTTGCTAATTTTTGTAAATATTGCTTGTTCATTCAAACATTGTTAGTTATACTAGCAATATTAACAATTAGTACCACTAGCAAAAAAAGGAGCAATACATTGAATGAATTAAACAAAAAAGAAATTCTTAAGCAAATAGAAATAATGAAAGAAGTATTAAAAATAAACATAGAAACATATTACGAAACCAGCACTGAATTACAGGCAAAACTTAATATGATTGAGTATTTGCTAATACATGATTAAAACGTGAAGGTATCCGGATTTGCTCCTTCAAGCATTCTTTCGTTTTTGTTAAGGTTAGAAATCGCCTTCATATCATCTGGTGACAGTTCAAAATCAAATATATCGCCATTTTCTATAATGCGTTTTTCATGCACTGATTTTGGAATTGTAATTAATCCCCTCTGAATTTCCCAGCGTAAAACTATTTGAGAAACTGTTTTTGCATACTTTCCCGCAATCAATGTCAAAATTTCATCACCAAAGATTTTGCCTCTTGCAAGAGGTCCCCAGCATTCCACTGCAATGCCCTTTTCTGTATCATAATCAACTAACTTTTCCTGTGTTAAATAAGGATGTAATTCAACCTGATTAACAGCAGGAACAACTTCAGCATGTTTCAAAAGTTCTTCCATGTGGTTTTTATGGAAATTACTTACACCAATAGCTCTAAATACGCCTTTTTTATAATATTCTTCCATTATCTTCCAAGACTCAACAAAAACATCTTTTACAGGCCAATGGATGAGGTACAAATCAATATAATCTGTTTTAAGCAGTTCCAAACTTCTTTCAATATTTTCACGCTGCTTGTGAGCACGCATGTCGTCATTCCACAACTTTGTTGTTATAAAAATCTCATTACGATCTATGCCGCTTTCTTTTATGCCTTTTGCAACATCTTCTTCGTTACCGTAAATCTTTGCTGTATCAATATGACGGTAACCGAATTCAATTGCAGTTCTTACAGCTGTTGAAGTTTCTTCGCCGCTGTTGAATACACCTAAACCAAGAACAGGTATCTCTACTCCGTTATTAAGAACTTTACTCTGAGTGTAAGCCATAATTTTCTCCTAATTTTTATTATTTGTACTAAATATACCATAAATTATTATTTTTAATATTACATAACAGGATACAAATTCAAAAAAATTGGGAAAAGTATATAAATAAGCATGTGAAGATATATATTGAGGAGATTTAATGGCAAATGCTTTTAATTATATGTTCGAAGACAGAACATTTGGCATAAAAGCTTTCTGCATATTCATATTAGTAACTATGTCACTTCTTGCAGGGGTTTTTGACAGCAAAGAATCATTTATACCGTTGATTATAACAGGCGTATCAGGAATATTAATCTTCGGCCACTTCTATGAGTGTATTAATTCCCTAAAAAATATCGACGAAACTGTCACGCTTCCTTACTTGAAACCCAAAACTTTTTGGGTAGGTATAAAAGGCGGTATAGGTGCAATGGCACTAAATATAGCAGTAGGATTTGTTTCTGTTTTTACAATGTATATTCCTGCAATAATCATTGCGTTATCATATCCCGCAATAATTGCAGTTTATGCAAGTGATTATAAAATATCATCGTTCTTTGCACTTCACAAAGCATTTTTTATAATCAAAAATAATATATGGAAATATATTATTACATTGCTTATTTTAATATTTTACACATCCCTAATCACAACAGCCATGTTTATAATACTAAATGCACTTGGAATAAAAGCCATAGACCTTGTAACAAACGGGCATTTAACCCATAATATATTCTCTGTTACGTTATTCATGTCATTGTTTTACACTTATAACTTGTACGTATTTGCTTATTTAATAAGCGATTTAAACAGAATAAAAAATTGCGATATTAAAGAAGAAAACTTTGCTTAAATACATTCAAACTTCAAGTTATTTTTCCTGAAAAGGTTGTCTATTAATTTTGCCATATGCTCTTTTGTATGAGAATCAAGTTCTTTAACATTCTTGTAATTTGACTTTGCAGGTATTACCTTTTCAAATTGAATATCAGTTTGAAAACTCTCTGTTTTATTATATTCATGAACATCTTTAACCGTTACACCATCTTCGTAAAAATATGTTGTTTTAACAGGCTTTCCATGGTCTGAATCGTATTCTGAAACAGAACTTTTTTTACCTGAACCTTCCTTATAACTTGTCCATTTAACAACTTTGCCATTTTTCGGATTAAGTTCTTTTATAATGCTTACATCGCTGCTGTCTTTTCTGTAAATATAAACTCTTACAATT
>JBKUMA010000036.1:0-9819 GCA_046955055.1 Candidatus Gastranaerophilaceae bacterium | reverse complement strand
GATCATGCAAAATCACTTGTAACTAACAGAAAAAGACTTCAAACAAACATATTGGAAGAAGAAGACTTCAAACCGCTATTAGAAGCTTTTCCTTGCTGGTGTGTAACAACATACGCAGTATCGGATTCTTTACCTTTGAAACCGGGAATGTTTGATGTTGCAATTATTGATGAAGCTTCTCAATGCGATATCGCAAGTTGTTTCCCTATACTTTTCCGTGCTAAAAAAGCAGTTATTGTAGGGGATGACAAACAGCTCCCACACCTTTCATTCTTAGAAAAGGCAAAAGAACAATCTTTCCTAAGCCAGTATGGAATTCCTGACAAATACCAGTTGATGTGGCGTTTCAGAACAAATTCCATGTTTGATTTAGCGGATTACTATTCTATGAATTCAGTTATGCTTGATGAACATTTCAGAAGCTTGCCGCCTATTATCAACTTCTCTAACCACGAATTTTATAACGACAGAATTCGCGTTATGAGAAAAGATTTTAACAGCGAAAAAGTTCTAGAATTAGTTCATGTCACAGACGGCAAGGTTGATTTTGACGCAACAAGAAATCTGCCGGAAATAGAAGCAGTTGTTAAAAAATTACACGAAATAGTTATAGAAGATGAACGCAAAAATCCTGATAACCCTGTATCTATCGGTATAATTTCACCTTTTAGAGCACAGGTTGAACAGTTGAAAGTTTCTGTTTCAAAAGTCTTATCCGACCATATGATAAGAAAACACCAGATTGAAATAGGTACAGCACATACATTCCAGGGTGATGAACGCGATATAATGCTTATATCCTGGGCATTTGCAGATAACAGTTATACACAAAGTTTAACGTTCTTACAAAAAGCAAACCTGTTTAACGTTGCAATTACACGCGGAAGAAACAAAGTCATAAACTTTATTTCACGTAACCCGTATGAACTTCCTGAAGGGCATTTTAGAAATTATATTTCATTTATGCAGGAATACCAGAACAGACAGCAGGCAATGCTTTCCGGTGACATTGATGAAAATACATACAAAAACAGCCTTGAACGCGAAGTTGCAGAACAGATAAGAAATCTTGAACATAATGTTCAGGCAGGCGTTGATATTGCAGGGCTAAATGCAGACTTGCTTGTTGATGACAAATTTGTTATTGAGATTGACGGCGTTGAAGACAATTTCTCCGACCGCGTTTCTAACATGAAAAAACAGGCAATAATTGAACGCTGCGGGTTTAAGGTAAAACGTATTACCTACAGAGAATGGCAATATTCCCCGAAAGCATGTCTTGACAGAGTTCTTATTGAAGATTAAAATACATAAGATGTTTAGAAGAGTTTTATTACTTATTGTAACTTATATAATTTTTTCAGTTAATCTTGCAGCAAATGCGTTACCTGAACTGCATTTTAACGGGTTTATTTCAGATAATGCAAATGTACTTTCAGAGCAATCCGAAACATTATTAAACGCGTTACTATATGACTTACAAAATAAAACAGAAGCCGATGTAGCTGTCGTGACTCTGAAAACTCTTGATGGAGATACAGTCGAAGACGCTGCTCTTGAAATAGGAAGAAAATATAAAATCGGCTCTAAAAAGACAAATAACGGTGCTGTTGTTCTTGTGGTTCCTAATGACAGAAAAATGCGTATTGAAATCGGTTACGGTCTAGAAGGTGCAATAACTGATGCCCATGCGGGAAGAATTATGGATGATTACATGATTCCACATTTCAGAAATAATAACTACCAACAGGGTATAATTGACGGTACTACAGCACTTGCCGTCGATATTGCAAAATCATATGGGGTAACAATTAATGCACAAAAACCTTTACCTTCTAACAATCAAGATGACAGCAGCGATTGGTTTTTTATAATTCTATTCATTGTCATCTGGCTTATAATTTTTAATCTTAATGGCGGTGGCAGAGGCGGCGGTTTTTATTCCGGCGGCTTCGGCGGAAGAAATTCAGGCGGAAGCTTTGGCGGTTTCGGAGGCGGTGGAGGCTTCGGCGGAGGCGGAAGTTCCAGAGGCTGGTAGTCGTTAAGTTACTTTCAAATCAGATATTATAGATATTTACACAATCATAAAGGAGATATATATGAAAAACACAGGACTCGGTATTTTAGGAATTGTAATAGTTATTATTATTGCTATTGCAGGTATGTTTATCGGAACGTACAACAGATTGCAAACAATGGACGAAAATATTAATTCTAACTGGGCTCAGGTAGAAAACCAGCTTAAAAGAAGAAATGACTTAATCCCTAATTTAGTAAATACAGTTAAAGGCTATGCAACACACGAAAACCAAATTTTCACAAACATAGCAGAAGCACGTGCAAAATTATCAGGAGCAATGGGCAACAACAATGTAAAAGGCGTACAGGAAGGCTACGATCAATTGAACACAGCATTATCAAGACTTCTAGTTGTTGTTGAAAATTATCCAAACTTAAAAGCAGACAAATCATTCATAGGGCTTCAAGACGAACTTGCAGGTACAGAAAACAGGCTGGCTGTTGCAAGAAAAGATTACAATGACAGCGTAAGAGCATTAAACGCAGATATCAGACGCTTTCCGACTTCTATAATAGCGAGTATCTCAGGAATAAAGGCAAGAGATTATTTTGAAATTACAGAGTCCGAAAAAGCTGTTCCTGAAGTTAAATTCTAATAACTAAAAAGAGGGCATAAGCCCTCTTTTTTAATATCAAATTTTAAATTATAAAAACAATCCAAGAATTTTTGAAGCCTTTTTTGCGACTTTTTTTCTAAGTCCTGAATGCTCCATAAACTTATGAATTGCATCAGTTGAAATAAAATCAATTACCTGTTTATTAACATTAGCAAGGTTCGGAACCAACCCGAAACTCTTTACATTATTAAACCTTTTAAGTCCTATCTTCGATAAAAATTTATTAAATGTTGTAGGGACTTCATGAATTCTAAGATTTAAAGTGTTATGTTTTTTGTCAACAAATACATATGTTTTATATTTAGAAAGATTATATCCACCTTTTGATAAAAATGGTGTCCTCAATTCAGTCGGGGTACCTGATTTGAAATGCACAAAGCCTTCCTCGAAATATAATTTATTTCTGGAAGCACCGGTTAAAAAATTTAATTTATAAGGGGTAATATATCTTGTCACAATATCTATAAATAATATGAAAAAATTTATTTACAAAACCAAAGAGGTATTTAATAATTTTTTACAAAAAGGCAGCCGCCTTAGTGGTGACTGCCTTTTTATAAATTATATATTTTATTTAACTTCTTTAATAACTATAGAAGCATTTTGTCCGCCAAAACCAAATGAGTTTGACAAAGCAACATGAATATCTGCTTTTCTTGCTTTATGCGGAACATAATCAAGGTTAGCAACTTTTTCATCTTGATTATCAAGATTTATTGTTGGAGGAACAATTTTTTCATTTATCGCTTTGACACAAGCAATACATTCAACAGCACCGGTTGCACCTAAAAGGTGACCATGCATAGATTTTGTTGAACTTACAAGAAGCTTTTTATTTTCTTCTTTGTCGCCGAACAACCCTTCGATTGCTTTAGATTCAGCGATATCACCAAGACCTGTACTTGTACCATGAGCATTGATGTAATCAACGTCTTCAGGTTTAAGATTTGCATCTTCCAATGCAAATTTCATCGCATGAGTTGCACCTTTTCCTTCAGGACAAGGAGCTACAACGTCATAAGCATCGCCTGTTTGTCCGTATCCAACGACTTCTGCATAAATTTTTGCACCACGTTTTTTAGCATGTTCATATTCTTCAAGAACAAGAACACCAGCACCTTCAGACATAACAAAACCATCTCTGTCAACGTCCCAAGGGCGAGATGCTTTTTGAGGTTCATCATTACGTTTTGATAATGTTCTGGCACTTGAGAAAGCACCAATACCAACATCACAAATTGTTGCTTCACATCCGCCTGCTACCATAATATCTGCATCGCCATATTGGATAGCACGATAAGCATCACCAACTGAGTGAGTACCTGTAGCACATGCTGAAACAACAACTTTATTTATTCCTTTGAAACCGTATTTCATAGAAATTCTGCCTGATGCCATATTAACAATCATCATAGGAATTGTGAATGGAGAACATTTATTAGGTCCTTTTTCCAAAATACGAATATGGTTTTCTTCAAAAGTTCTAAAACCACCTGCAGCAGAACTAACGACAACACCGATTTTATACGGATCAACATCTGTAACTTCTTCAAGTTTAGCATCTTTAACAGCTTCATCAGCAGCAATCATAGCAAACTGGATGAATCTATCCATTTTTTTAGCTTCTTTTGGATCTAAATATTCTTCCGGATTAAAATTTTTACATTCTCCTGAAATCTTAACAACATGCTTATCAATATCAATAAGTTCAGAAGTACTTATTCCACTTTTTCCTTCAACAAGACTATTCCAGAATTTATCAACGCCTACACCGAATGGTGAAACTGCTCCAAGTCCTGTGATAACTACTCTTCTCTTTGTCATCTCTTTACCTTTTAATTCTCTTAATAAATATACGAGGGGAAAATATCTATTCAATTTTCACCCTCGCAACATTTTTATAATCGATTTACAAACTAAGCTTTGTGAGAATCGATGTAATTAACTGCGTCTTGAACAGTTTGGATTTTTTCAGCTTCTTCATCAGGGATTTCGCAACCGAATTCTTCTTCGAAAGCCATAACTAATTCAACTGTATCTAAAGAATCAGCACCTAAGTCGTTTGTAAAGCTAGCTTCCGGAGTAACTAAAGCTTCATCAACGCTTAATTGATCTACTACTACTTTTTTAACTTTTTCTAATGTACTCATGTTTTTTTCCTCATAATTAAATTGTATTACTACACTATTAGTCTTCTATATTATACTTAGTTCAAGATTTTTTTGCAAGATATTTACAAATTCTAGACGGTTTTGTTAAAAATCTTAACTTCATTTTGACTCTTGCCAAAATCCGCTGTCTTGGATTGTTGGCAGCTCGACCGGCTCAAACGCAGCTCTCGCTCAAACGAGTTTCGCAGCAAAGCTGCTCACTCTTGCCAAAATCCGCTATATTATTAATCCGCCGTCTACTTCCAATACTTGACCAGTAATATAATCTGCATCAACAGCAAGGAATTTTACTGTCTTTGCGATATCTTCAGGCTCACCTAATCGTTTTAACGGAATAAATTCTGTGAATTTAGAAGTGTCTAAATCTTTAGTCATATCTGTATTGATAAATCCAGGTGCAACCGCATTTACTCTTATACCACGAGAGCCTAATTCTTTAGCAAGAGTTTTTGTCAAACCTATAAGACCTGCTTTTGCCGCTGAATAGTTAGCTTGTCCTGCATTTCCTGAAACACCAACTACACTTGACATATTAACAATTGCTCCTGAACGTTGTTTCATCATAACCTTAACAACCGGTTGAGAAACATAGAAAGCACTTGATAGATTTGTGTTAATAACAGCGTCCCAATTTTCATCGCTCATTCTCATGAACAAACCATCTCTTGTGATACCTGCATTGTTAACTAAAACATCAATTCTTCCGAATTTATCAAGAATTTCTTCAACGCCTTTTGCAGCTTCTTCTTTGCTTGATACATCAAATTTAAATGCTTGTGCATCAACACCTAAAGCCTTAAGTTCTTCAACAGTTTTATTTGCAGCTTCCACGTTACCTGCAAAGTTTACAGCAATATCATAACCTGCTTTTGCAAGTTCGATTGCACATGCTTTACCTATTCCGCGTGATGCTCCTGTAACTAATGCTAATTTTTCAGACATAACATCTCCTTTAAACTTTCTACTGTGCTATCTAATGAAGCTTTATCATAAATATTAAATACTGAAGCTTCCGGTGCAATTTTTTTGTTCAAGCCGGCAAGAACTTTACCAGGACCTATTTCTACAAAAATTTCAACACCATCTTCTGACATTTTTTGAATAGTCTGTGTCCAATGAACAGAAGAATAAATTTGTTTTGGCATTTTCGCTATAAAATCTTCAGAATTTGTTGTTAACTCAGCATCCACATTTGTTATAACAGGAATTGAAGCATCGTTAATTTCAAAATCAGAAACAAAGTTTTCGAATTCTTTGCCTGCATTTTCCATAAATTTAGAGTGGAATGCACCTGAAACAGGAAGCGGAACAAATCTTCTTGCTCCTTTTGCAAGCAATAATTCGCCAGCCTTTGCAACAGCTGTTTCATCACCAGTAATTACAACCTGAGCAGGTGAATTGTAGTTAGCAACATCTACGTAACCAACTTTTGACGCTTCTTCCAAACTTTCTTTTAAGGCTTCTTCAGAAGCATTCAAAACAGCAGCCATAGCACCACCTTTTGTTGCTCCCATAAGGTCTGCTCTTTTTTGAATAAGTTTCAAAGCATTTTCTAAAGATAAAACGCCTGAAGCATACATCGCACAATATTCACCTAAACTATGTCCTGCAACGTAATCAGCTTCAATATTCAATTGAGATTTTAAACTTTCTAACGCCGCAATTGACATTGTTACGATAGAAGGCTGAGTATTAACTGTTTGTTTCAAATTTTCTTCCGGTCCTTCAAAACACAATGTTGTTATACTTTTACCTAAAACTCTATCCGCTGTATCAAAAACATTTTTTGCACTGTCAAAATTTTCATATAAATCTTTCCCCATACCAACAGATTGAGAACCTTGGCCAGGAAATAGAAACGCAATTTTTTTACTCATAAATTATCCCTCTATATTAAAGTATCTCTCTTAAGTAAATTCCTGTAATAATTATACAACAAACACACAAAAAAGTAAAAACAGCCTTTTAAATGGCTGCTTTACTAAACAATATTTAAAAACTTATTTTTACAATTTGCAACAAAAATTTTACTTTTCTTTTGCCATAAAAACATCCGATGATAAGCCTTTAAACTTTGAATTATCAGAAATAAGTATCTGAGGTTTTTCCAAAGCTGCGTAATTACGTACTGTAGGATATTTTTGTTTAATCTTTGCAATAAGTTCAGGACTTTTAAACTTGTCAAAGTAATTCACTTGCACGAAATTTGGTGCCTTCTTAAGAGAAGATTTACTTAAAGCACTCAATTTCATTTAGCAAATACCTTCACGTAATCTTACGATAGCACCGCCCCAAGTCATACCTGCTCCAAATCCGCAAAGTACAGCTGTTGAACCAAGTTTTACATTACCTTTTTCAACGCTTTCTGCTAAAGCAATAGGAATAGATGCTGCAGATGTATTACCGTAATATTTGATATTTGTTACGACTTTGTCATCTGAATAACCAAGTCTTTCTTGAACAGCCTGAATAATTCTGATATTTGCCTGGTGAGGAATCAAATAGTCAATATCATCAGCTTTAAGACCTGCATTTGAGATTAATTCTTCAACATAGTGAGGAAGAATTTTAGCAACAAATGTATAAACGCCTCTGCCGTTCATTCTGATACCTTTAGGTTTTTCTTCATATTGATCAACAAGCGGACAATTTTTACCGTCAAATGAAAGTTCGATTAAGTGTCCGTAGTTTCCATCAGCTTTAATATCAATTGCAATAACATCATCAATACCGTCTTCTGATTGAGTAACAACCATTGCTCCGGCACCGTCACCGAAAAGAATTGATGTTCCTCTGTCAGCCCAGTCAACAAGTCTTGAATTGTTATCTGTA
The DNA here is from genome assembly GCA_046955055.1 of Candidatus Gastranaerophilaceae bacterium. GTDB lineage: Bacteria > Cyanobacteriota > Vampirovibrionia > Gastranaerophilales > Gastranaerophilaceae > JBKUMA01. The sequence continues at coordinate 2,120 of JBKUMA010000036.1, read as the reverse complement.
GCAACAATAAGAATATTTTTATACATACCTGAACCGATATATGCTTTAGCAATACTTAAACCGTAAATCAAACCTGAGCATGCTGCTGTAATATCAAATGCAGGAATTTGTTCTTTTATACCTAATCTTGAATGAATATGACAAGCAATAGCCGGATATAAATCAGGAGGAGCAGATGAAGCTGCAATGATTAAATCAATATCATCAGGATTCATTTTAGCTTTTTCAAGAGCTTTCTGAGCTGCTTCAAAACCCAAATCTATAGCATTTTGTTCACCAGAAACAACGCGTCTTTCTTTAATACCTGTACGGCTGTAAATCCATTCGTCAGATGTTTCATACAATTTTGTTAAATCGTCATTTGTAATAACTGTTTCGGGTAAACTATATCCAACTCCCGCAATTCTCAAAGGGATTATTTTATCTGTCATTATTTATTCCTCATAAAATTTAGCAATTTTTTCGTTAACACCTGTTTCAACAGCGAACTTAGCAACTCTTACAGCATTTTTAATCGCATAAGCCTTACTTCTGCCATGAGATATAACTGTGATACCTTTAACACCTAAAAGAAGTGCTCCGCCGAATTCTTCATAGTTAATTTTTGAATAAATTCTGCTCATGAAAGGTTTTGCTAACAAGCCGATTACTTTACCAAGAAAATCAGCTTTAAATTCCTGTTTAAGCATTCTGAAAAGCATTTGAGAAGTACCTTCAGTTACTTTCAAAGCAACGTTGCCTACGAAGCCGTCGCATACAACAACATCGCATACACTTAAGAAAATTTCTTTACCCTCTATATTACCCACAAAGTTTAATTTTTCTTGTTGTTCTTCCAATAACTTGTAAGTCGCCTGAGCAAGTTCATTACCCTTACCAGCTTCTTCACCGATATTCAAAACACCAACACGAGGATGTTCAATACCCAAAACGTTTTTTGAGAACGTTGTACCCATTACGGCAAATTGATAAAGCATTTCAGGAGTACAGTTGCTGTTTGCCCCCGCATCAATAACAACAATCGGTCTTTTAATAGTAGGAAGTGTAACTGCAATAGCAGGTCTGTCAATTCCCGGTATTCTGCCAAGACCAAATAAGCTTGAAGCCATAGCAGCACCTGTAGAACCTGCTGCAACAACAGCATCAGAACTACCTGTTGCAACTGCATCTACTGCCAAAACAATTGATGATTTTTTCTTTTTACGAATAGCTTGTCCTGGAGCTTCGCCCATTTCAATAATCTCATTGGCATGGGTAATTTTTATATCTAATTTAGAAATATCGACTTTAATGCGTGTTTGGTGTTTACCACCCTTTCCGCAGTCTGAATAGAACCCTTCTTGACTAATTCTGTCAAGTTCTTGTTCAATCTTGTCTTGTTTTCCAACCAATTCAATTGCTACGCCGTATTCTTGAGCTGCCCATACAGCACCTGCTACGATTTCGTGAGGAGCGTGATCGCCGCCCATTGCATCAATTGCTATTCTTGTCATCTTTCCCTCTCAAAGTCTTATTTTTATTTTTCTTTAAATCACCCCGATATAAAAATCGGGATGATTTAAAAAGATTTGTTATTCTTCTGTTTTTTCTTCTTTTGTTTCTTCAACAGTTTCTTCAGCTTTTACTTCTTCAACCTTAGCTTCTTCTGCTTTAGGTTCTTCAGCTTTCGCTGCCGCTTGGTTGCTCGCGTTAGACGTGTCTTCAGCTGCCGCCTTCGCGTCAGCTTTCGCACTTTGCTCGCAATCCGCTTTTTTAGTTGATTTTTTTGCAGTTTTCTTTTCTTCTACAACTGCTTCTTCTTTTCTGTCTTTTAAGCTTACAGGTTGTCCTTTATAAGTTCCGCATGCTGTACATACAGTGTGAGTCAAAACTGTTGCACCGCAGTTAGGGCATTTTGTTGTTTCCGGTTTTGTTGCTTTCCAGTTGCTTCTTCTGTGTCCTTGAGCGGAATGTCCTGTTCTTTTCTTTGGTACTGCCATTTTTCTTTTTCCTTTTTATTTTTACGTTTACTACTTATATTTCTATTTATTGTCTTCAATTTTCAAATTTTTAAAGACTTCTAGCCGCGGATCGGATAAATTTTCTTCTTTTAGAAATTTATCCCCATTACAATTTATACC
>JBKUMA010000035.1:0-9943 GCA_046955055.1 Candidatus Gastranaerophilaceae bacterium | reverse complement strand
GTCTAAGTTTTGTTGTATAATGCCAGCCCTCTTCACTCATTGCTACAACAGGTTTGCCCATAGAACTAGTAACTATTTCATTAATCATTTTATTTAGTCTTTTACTCTGAATTGATGAAAAATAATCAATACAATCCTTCGGCAAATCACTTTCAGCAATTATTCCTGCTCTGATAGAATCTTCTATATCATGGTTAATATATGCGACTTTATCTGCCAACTGCACAACTTGAGCCTCCGGAGTTTTAGGCGTATATCCCCAAGTGTGGGTTAAAATACCGTCAATAGTTTCCTTACAAAGATTTAAATCTTCTAAAACCTCAACTACTCTCACGCTTTGAACATTATGATGAAAACCGCCTTTTACAAGTTCATTCAAAACCCCTTCACCGCAATGTCCAAACGGAGTATGTCCCAAATCATGACCCAATGCAATAGCTTCAACCAAATCCTCATTTAAATCAAGTGCTCTTGCAATTGTTCGTCCGATTTGTGAAACTTCAAGAGTGTGAGTCAAGCGGGTTCTAAAATGGTCATCAAAAGGAGATAAGAATACCTGCGTTTTATGTTTTAAACGTCTGAACGCCTTTGAATGCAATATTCTATCTCTATCTCTTTGAAAACAAGTTCTTAAATTACAATCATCCTCTGTTTTTTTTCTTCCTTTTGAAAATCTGCTTTTGGTTGCATATTCACTTAGATTGTCAATCTCTCTTTGTTCAAGTTTATATTTTATACTATCTGTATCTAACATTTATTAAATCCTTTTTGTTTTTAACTTTGCTGTAAAATTATAACAGAAAAACAAAAATCCTATACTTTTTTAGATGTAAAATCAGCCTGTTGAGGGATATTTACGGTTAATTTAGGACTCTGCTGTTCATTAGTTTGTTTATTTTTTATATATTTTTTTCTCAAATTATCAACATATACACCAATCTTATTCATCACCAATCCTGAAAGCAATCCGACAAACATCGCTTTGCTTCCTGAAACAAGACCAGCACTGCAATACAAAGAAGTTCCAACTGCTGCAACAACAGGTATACCTGATTTTAATGTTACGGATATTTTTTCTTCTTTACTATCGGCTTTTGTAAGACCATAACCGATTGCACCGGCTGAGAATAGTATTGACAAAGCATCTGTAGGTGCAGAACCCAGAACCAAATCACGAAGTTTATCATAGAATTGAACAGTTTCCAAATCAATTGATTTATCCAGTGATTTAATAACTTTATGGACTTGTGCACGCAATTTTAAATATTCAGCACGCGGAAGTACAGCTTTATAGATAGTTAATAATTCTTGTAAATCTCCCTTTGAGCTTTTTGATATAATATTGTCGACTTCACTTATATACGCCGATACCTGTTTTACAGACTCATCACTATACTTAAATTTCGAAGCACCATCACCATAATTTCTTGCAAGCTTTTGCAAATCATCTATAATTTTTTCGTTTAATGCAATTCTCTGTGCTGCTTCATTATTACCTGATAATTTTTTATATGAATTCAAATTGTTTCTTAGATTTCTGATAATTTCTCTGGAACTTTTATCAGATGGATCAATAAATTTATCAATGTTTCTCAAAGCTTCTACTGTCGAATTGTAATTATCTATTATATCGTGAGTAATAGCTTGTCTTAATTTAGAAACTTTATTTGCCATATTCATTTTATCAGCTTTTATGTAATCGTCGGCAATGAAAGTCTGCCATACATCTTTGGAACCTAATGTACGTACAGTTTTAAAGTTCTTACCCCAGAAGTAATCAAATAAACCGCTTACTGATTGCTTCATTTCTCTGTATCTTGAAACGCGTGCATCTTGACCAAATCCCGCTTCAAGATTTTTATTTATTCTTTGTGATATTCCTCTTGCTGATTCAAGCCAATAAGCTAAAGTTTCTTCTTTACCGTTTACAGTAATTCTTTTGCCTGCATTTTCAGCCAAAAGCCTTTCGTTTATGCCTTCCAAATGTTGTGACAGCTTGAAAAATTTCTTATGCGTTTTTGCATATGAACCTAATACTGTATTGCGGCCTATTCTTTCAAACAGTTTAGTAAACCATTCATGGACTTTGCGGGTATATTTTCTGTTACCTTTTTTACCCCACATTAAACGCTGAAAGCCGACATCTTTCCAGGAAGTAATGTTGTTTATACTTTGCGATTTATTCAAAAACGAGTCAACACCTCGCAAAGCAATTATATAAAACTCTTCAAACTTGTTAACGGTTTTTCCTGCCTTCATATTGGCAACTTTTTGTTCCAAATAAATTTTTAATTTATCCAAGCGTTTATTCAAGCCCTTTGGCATAATCCCCTTCAATAAAGCCAGAGAACCAAAACCTACAATTAATGCTCCTATTGCTACTGATTTTGCAAGTTTATGAGATTTTCCCTCTTCTCCGCTTTCTTTTATATTCTTAACTTCTTTTTTACTCATCAGAAGATATCCATTCTGCTTCACATTTGAAGTACTATATGGATTATTTACACTATTCTTACTGTTTGGAACAAAGTTAATCATATCTTTTTTATGTTAAAAAACTAACCTTTATATAATTATAAACGCATAAAAAAGGTATTTTTTGCCCTGCCAATATGGTTAGTTAAAGATATATTACAAATTTAAAGCTTCGGCAATAACATTTGCAGCTTCTTGAGATGAAACTTTAGCAGATAACAACGCTTTTACTTCGCCTAGCTGTTTGATATTGTCTTCTCTATAGGCATTGTCATAAAGCAGCTTTTCTATTTCATAAGTAATGTTATTAACATTAACGTGCTGTTGTAATATTTCAGGGACAATCATTTTGCCTGCAATAATATTTGGCAGTGAGACACGTTTTATACATCTTACCATTAAATAAATAAGATAGAATAAATATGGACCGCGATAAGCAATTATCATCGGTGATTGATATAGCGAAGCCTCTAAAGCAACTGTGCCGGAAGCAAGGATTAAAGCATCAGAAACACTCAATAATGCTTGATTTTCGCCTTTAATTATTTTAAAATCAGTATCCTTTAAATACTTATTATAAACTTCATCTGACAGATTAGGTGCATGAGAAATGCAAAACTGCAAATCAGGGTGTTTCTTTTGTAATTCTTTTGCTGATTTAATAAAAACATTCATTAGATATTTCAGTTCAAAAACTCTTGAACCCGGAAATATTGATACAAGTTTTTTATTTATATCAAAACCGTGCTTGTTAAAAAATTCAACTTTATCGGCTTTTTCCGGAAGTTGAGAAACTAACGGATGACCGCAGTAATGAGTTTTTATTCCGTATGATTCATACATTTCTTTTTCAAAAGGGAATATGCATAAAACCTCATCAATATTTTTCTTTATAGTGTTAATACGCCATTTACGGCTTGCCCATACTTGAGGCGGAATGTAATAAAAAACCTTTATTCCGGCTTTTTTCAAAAATTTTGAAATATTCAAGTTAAAAACACCGTAATCTATTAACAGAACAAGATCAGGCTTATATTCTTTTGTTAAATAATCAACAAGTCTTTTACCAAGTGTAAAATGGTCTATGACAATTTTGGGAGTAAGTCCGACTGCACCCATCTTTTTTTGGTCGGAAAACAACTTAACACCTGCATTCCTTAAGTTATCCCCGCCTATGCCTTCTATAACTATATCAGGATTTTTGGCTTTTAAGGCTTCTGCAACTTTTGATGCATGTATATCACCGGAATATTCACCTGTAACTATAAATATTTTTTTCATAAATTATACAGCCATTATTACAATATTGTTATCATCTGCAAACTGGATAACTTTATCCTGATCAACAATAATAGTTTCATTTGCTTCAACAGCAATAAGGTTAGCTTTATATTTTGTCATTGTCTTTAATGTTCTAAGTCCTATTGCAGGAATATCAAAACGCTTATCCTGAGAAGGTTTTGAAACTTTTATAACCGAAGCACCTTTTTTAGCAAGCTTTGCTCCGCGTTTAATACAAACATCGGTTCCTTCAATAGCTTCAACTGCCATTATCATTTTGTCTTTAATAACAACAGACTGACCTACATCAATTTTACCCATTTCTTTAGCAAGCCAAAAACCGTAATTTACATCCTCAAGCTGTTCTTTTGTAGGTTTTAATTTACCTAAAACACCTGCAGGAATCATTAAATTCTTGATGAATATTGTTTGATCCAAAACAGTAATTCCAAGTTTTTCGAACTCTCTGACAATCATAAGCATAACTTCATCATCATTGAGTCTTTGTGCTTCTTTCAATAATTCAATAGCTCTTGCATCAAATTTATGAAGCTGCAAAAGCACTCTTTTATGCACTTTACCTAAAAAAGTGGCTTGTTTTAATTCTTCATATTTTAAAATCTTTTCAATTCTATTAATTTCACCCGGATGGCAGGAGTAAACTCTGGAACAATATTTTTTCAATTGTCTTAAATTATCATTTGCAAGAGAAATACAAACAACCTCAAAGCCGTTCTCTTTAGCATATTGAGCCATTTTTACAGGTAAAGTTCCATCTCCTGCTATTAATCCTTGTTTATTTTCCAACATTATTGACACGATTTTATTTCCTCTTTTTCTGACTTAATTATATCACAACAATATTATATTTTCAGTGCATTGATTTGTGCTACTTGTTCCTCATTTAATAAAACAGGACCGCCAAGCATTTTGGTGTTAAAAACAACCTGTGCATAAGATTCAGCAAGTTCCAGTTTTAAATATGCAGATTTTATATCTTTATCCCCGACAATAAATCCATGATTAGCCATCAATACAGCATTATATTTATCAAAATATTTTGCAGTCTTTTCTACCAAATCCATTGAAGATGGCAGACCGTATTCTGCCAGCGGAATTTGTCCAAAATAGAATACATTTTCCGCCATAATAGCGTCATCCAAAGGAATATGACAGGAAGCAAAAGTACTCAAATATGGTGAATGAACATGTATAATATAGTTTACATCAGGTCTTTTTTTATAAAATTCTACATGCAGCATTTTTTCAGAAGATGGTTTTAATGGCAAAGCATCAATAACTTTGCCTTCAAAATTTATAGTTACAAAATCATCCTCAGATAAATAGCCGTTAGCAGAACCGGATGTTGTTATAATGATATTATCGCCAAATCTTGCAGACAAGTTGCCGGAAACACCTGGTGTAAAGTTTTTAATTCCGCATAATTTACCGTATTCGATAAGCTCTTTTTTTATATCGTTAGAAGTTTTCATCTACATATCTTCCCTATCAGGATCTTCAATATCAATCACTTGAGCATACATCATTTTCTTAACAGGTGCCACAGACTCTAGTTCTTCACCCTCATAATCAACAAGCTTTTCATCTTTCTTGTCATTTTTCGCTAGTCTGTCAGGATTTTTAATTTCCATTTTTTCGAATTCCAAAGATGAACCCTTTGTATCCATTAGAACATTTATGCCGAAATAAGTTTGTCCACGCACCACGTCGTATGCAAGCGTAACCTTTACGTCATCAGGCCCAAAAGCAACAATAAATGAATTTTCCTGGAACATCTTGCCGTTAGGAGAGTCATCTGTAAAGTTCAAAGAACCTGACCATGCAAGTGTCAACCATTTATTAACTCTATATGCTTCTCTTATATATACGTTTGAATGACCATATCTGTAAGCATCATATACAGGCATAGGCGTTCCGTCCTGATAAGCAGACATAAAATATGTTATATCCTGCATCCAGTTTTTATATTGCGTTGCAAATCTCGGACCTACCCTTCCAACGAATTGAGTATCGCCTGTTCCGTATAACGCTGCACTGCCTTGCATAACAAAAGCTACGTTAGCTTTGATTAAATTTTCTTTATCAGTAAAGCTATATAAATCTTGAACAGCTTGAGCCATATATCTTGTTCTAGTAGTACCTATATTTCCGATAGGCAGACTTTCACCGTAACGGTTCAAATCGTTATCCTGCATATAACCGAAAGATGCTCTTTGTTCAAAAGATAGGTTTAAATTATCTCTTATAGTACTAGGAACAATTGTCTTGTCTTTATATATTAATTCGGCAGAATACTTAGGCATTCTCATACCGAACCACCAATCGTTAAGGTAAGTATTGGCACCATATTGCAAGTATAGTTTGTCATCTAAAATCTGTTTACCGCGAAGTACGAAGATATCATTTGACGAACCGTACATAGCTTCTGTCATATTAGTTCCGCTGCGATATTTTATAGCACCACCGAAGCCTATTTTATCTTTATAATTCAGTATCGGCATAACCTTTACGATTGCCCCGTTTGGAACATCAAATACAAAACCTGGTCCTATGAACATACCTAATTTAGTTCTTGAACCAAATTCCGGGTAATTAGCTTCAAAGTATTCTTGTTTTTTATTTGTATGAGCCGTAAATGAAGGCATAGTAAAAAGTTCATGTTTACCGTAAAATATTTTGGCCTTTTTCAAAGTAATAACATCATGATCTTTTTTTGCATTTAAATAAACATCTTTAGCTTTAATCGTGATTGCTGTATCGCCTATTTCATCAGCCAGAGATGAACGATCGTCATCAGAAACCATCATGTTATAGAAATTATTTCCACCAATCATCTGAGTATGGAAATTTAAAATATTAGATTCTTCAGAAACTATTTTACCGTTATATAGATATATTTTGTCTGCTTCTGACTTACCTGTACGAGCCTTAACTGTAAGATAAGTTTTCTTTGCATTAATGTTTTCCATAAACGAATTTTCTTCATTCATGTTAACCTGCATGTAATCGCCCTTGACAGTATCACCGTCTCTTATAACTTCGACATTTCCATAAGCTTTCAAAATATTGGCGTCTCTGTTATAAACCATTTTATCAGCTTTTAATGTAACACCTTGAGGCGGAAATACTAAAACAGGATGACCTGTTGCAATAATTTCTTTTGTTTCATTATCAAAATCAACATTATCAGCATCAAGCAAAGCATCATTAGATGTTACATGCTCTTTAACACCGCCCTGCAATTCAATTGTATTTTCTGAATTTTCTTCTGCAGGAGTAGTTTCATACTTGATATTAAGATGTTTATCTATAACTTCATTATCAATTCTTTCATTTTTAATTAATTTTGTTTGTTCTTCCTTTTCCTGTTCAAGAATTTTTTCTGCATTTTTCAAATCCTTCAAACGAAAATGGTTAGTCATTTTAATACGCATTTTCTTGAACATAGGCATAGCACGGGTTTCACCTGACGCATTGTAAGGTTCGGTTTTAACAACATCACTTACAGGAGTAATAGGTGCTTCGTAAAATATGTCATTAAAGTTTTCCAAATCCTGAGGACTGCTGAACAGTTCTTTTGCAGCAAACACCGGGCTTGCTGCTGTTAATAGTAATGCTGTTAATAATACAAATCTTTTTCTCAAAATTTCTTCCTTTAAATATAGTTCAACGGATTGTTAGGTTTACCGTTAATTCTTACCTCAAAATGGCAGTGAGGTCCGGTACTGTATCCTGTAGTACCTTCATATCCAACTACTTCACCCTTTTGAACAAACTGTCCTTGTCTTGCTTTTACCGTAGACATATGTGCATATAGCGTAGTCATTGCACGTCCATTAATTGTACCGTGGTCAAGAATAACTACTTTTCCGTAACCTCCATACCAGCCGGCATAAATAACTTTTCCAGAGTTTGAAGCTCTAATACTTCCAAGATTAGGGCCTGCTATATCAACTCCTGAGTGGAATGTACGGCTGTTAAATATAGGGTGGGTTCTCCATCCGAAAGGTGAAGTTATTCTTCCGCCTATTGGCTTCATAAAACCAGTAGAAGATATTTTTACCGTAGACGAACCCTGATTACGGCTAATCATACTTTGAATACTTGCAGACTGCCTTGCCAATTCTCTTTCAGCTCTTTCATAAGTAGCTCTGTCTGTTTTGTATTTATGAATCATATTTTGGTTTTGTGCAATTGCATTTTTAATATATTTCTGCTGAGAATTGATTGTTTGAATTGATTGAGCAAGTTCAATTTTACGATTTTCTATATCCTGCTTCATTTTAGCAATTTTCTGAGATTTAATTTTCACAGCCATCATATGCTGGTAATCTTTTTTCAAAATTATTTTTTCAAAATAAACAACATCTAGCAGTGAATTTAAATCTTTTGCACTAAAAATCAATTCAAACATACCTGTTCTTTGATTTTTGAAAACCTGTCTGATTCTTACTTTCATTCTTGCATTAGCCTGGTTAAACTCAGCAAGAGAAGTTGCTAAATCGCGTTCCATATTAGCAAGCTGATTTTCAAGCGAACTGTACTGGGCTTTCGTATTGTGCAAAGAAGCAGATGCGTTTTCCAGCTTTTGCTGATTTTTGTAAAGTTTATTTTTTTCTAAATGTTCTAAAAGTTTTAATTTTTTAATTTTTTCATGAGTAACTTTTTGTTTATGCTGAATATTACGCAGTTGGTTACACGAAGCTGAAGGTGCCTGCCAAACAGATACCGTAAGCACCGATAATACAACTATAAATAATTTTTTAAGTACTCTATTTATAACCACGACTAACCTATTTTATTAAAAGAGGCAACATCATTAAACCTACAGTCCATGCGATAAATGTAACTGCAATTATACCTATAATTAATCTCTGGTGTTTTCTGAAAAATTCCATATGTTTCCCCTGAATTTAAGACTGGTACTATAACAATATTGTACTATCAAAAAAATTAAAGTGCAATTACTTAAAATAAATTTGCAAAAAACCTAAATATCTATTAATATTACTATATGGAATACAGATTTTTAGAATCAATAGTTGAAAAAAAAGAAATTTTGAAAAGTGAAAGTAATATAAATCCTATTTTACTTGAAAACAATGTCAACCAAATTGAACAAATTTTAAATTTCTTTAATGCTGATAAAACACAATTGTTACTAGTTTCAGGATTTCTTGGAACAGGTAAAGATGCTGTTATTAATGAAGCTTTAAACTATTTAAGTTCTGATTCTGTAATACTTAAATATAATTGTTTTGAAACAACTATTCTAGATGATATTTTACTTGAATTTTTCAATACATTCAGAATACTTACCGCCCAAGGTATTATTAGTATACCTAAAGCAAAATCAGAAAATTTTACACAGAAAATTACTGCATACTTTCAGTCTATAAACAAACCTGTTGTTATTGTTTTGAACTCTTTTGAAGATATATTAAAAGACAATAAACAGGAAATATTAGATTTTATATTACATTTAACAAACTATCCTAATATAAAAATAATAATCGCAGGACGAAAATTTGATTTAACAGACTTTGATAAAAAAGTTAACTACCAAAAAGTAACAATATTAGCATTTGATAAACCTTTATTTGAAAAATTTCTTCGTTCAAACGATATAAAACAGATAGGTCCACTTTCTGATGAACTATACAAATATACAAGAGGATACTGGTTTTATACAGCATTGACAATTAAAATAATGAAACTGAGAGGTTTATCGTTAATTGATTTCTTATCCGGTTTTACAAAAAGCTTGATGTCATTTAATGACTTTATACTTCGTGAAGCATTGTCTTTTGTTGATCCTGTAAGCGGTCACTTATTCAGATTTCTTACAATAATGAGGCATCCTGTAAGTATAAAACTTTTACAAACACTACACCTTTATGATGAAGAAAAAATCAATTTCTTTGTTGAAAATATGATACTTTCGAAAGACAAAGATAATATTTATATACAAGATTATTATAAAGTAATTGCAGAAAATTCCATTTCTGAAAATATTGCTGTGAAATTGCACAGAGGCTGTTGTGAATTATACAATACACAACTTCCACTTAAACCTCTTGAAAGAGATATTCTTGTTTCACGTCAGACAATGAGAAAAGAGATTGAATATCATAACATGTTTTTGCCTAAACGACCGGTTATAAAT